>JAWWPV010000377.1:0-8891 GCA_033854775.1 Trebonia sp. | reverse complement strand
TCATCTGGGTGTAGAACCTCCGGACGTCAGCTTCGTCGTCGCTGTCCTCGAAGTCGAATGCTTTGCGCCACCAGGCGGCCGCCCGGGAGACGTAGTAGGTGATGACGGCACGGCCCTGGTCCGTGATGCAGAGCCGGACGACGCGCCGGTCGGTCTCGTCCGGCCTGCGTTCCACGAAGCCGTCCCTGACCAGGGTATTCACCACCGAGGTCAGCGTGCCAGGGCTTGACCAGGCACGGTCGGCGACCTCGCTGGCCTTCAGGCCGTCCTCGCTCATCAGGATACGGAGCACGCCGAGCCCGGCCAGGCTCAGCTTCAGGCCAGCGGCCCGGACGCTGTCTTGGCCGTAGGCGCCCATGAGCTTCGTCGCCGACAGCATGAGCGCCTGAAGCGGGGCATCATCGGGGAAGCTGACGGCGTCCCTCGGCCAGTCCCAGGTGTCGGGATCGCCGACGGGGCCGACAGGCGCACAGGCGGCACCCGCCGGCGGCACGTCGATGTCCGGCACGCCGGCCGGGCCGGCGAGCCCCCCGTGTGGCTCCGCGGATGGCACGTCTCCAGTATTACGGAACTGAGATTTGAGGTCAAATATTTTGACCTCAAACATGATCACCGGCGGATCCCGGGTCACTCCGCCCGGTGGCTACTGAGTCCGAGGGCCCCAGCGGCCCGCCGCCCACGCGGTAATGAGCGCCGGCACCTCGGCGCTCACCGGCTGGCGGAGGGCGCGGCGGTAGCCGGCGGGGCCCTTCCTGTCAGGATCGGGGCGGAGCAGGTGGCTGAGGTCGCCGACCACGTGACCGTCGAACGGCCCCTGGACGAGGCGCCCGATGGCTGCCACGTCCTCCGGCGGTACCTGCATGTCGTGGCCGCCGGTGATCGCCAGGACCGGCGCGGCGATCTTGGCGTAGTCGGGCACCGGGTCGTGGCCGAGGAACTCCCGCCACCACCTGGCGTTGACCCGGACGCCGCTGACCCTGATGACGTCCGGCTTGGACGCCTTGAGCATGGCGACCCGCTTGTGCTGCGTCCGCGCGAAGTCCTGGCCGGTGAGGCGGATGATCAGCCTGACCGGCCTGGGGAGCGTCGGGGCGAGCGCGGCGATCTGCCAGTTGACGACCTCCTCGCCGGTGCGGGCCGGCGCGCAGAGCAGGACCGTGCCCGCCACCAGTTCCTCGTCGGCGGCCAGCCGCGCGGCGTGCCAGGTACCCTCGCTGTGCCCCACCGTGAGCAGCGGCAGCCCGGGGAAGCGGGAGGCCAGCCAGCGCAGCGCGGCGCGCGCGTCGGCCAGCCTCTCGGTCAGCCCGGCCCGCAGGTAGTCGCCGCCGCTCGCGCCAACCCCACGCTTGTCGTATCGCAGGGTCGCCACGTTCGCCGCGCCGAGCGCCCCGGCGACCTGCCGGGTGACGCCGGTGCGCAGCACCACCGGGCCGCGCCGTCCAAGGCGCGCGTCGGAGTCTCGGTTGAGCTTGCCCGAGCCAGTGATGAGCAGCGCCGCCGCCACCGGGTCGGGAACCTCGGCGAGCGTGCCGGCGATGCGGGTCCCTTCGCTGTAGAAGTGCACGTCCGTGCCTGGTCCTTGGTCGATCTGCTTGGCGCGGGGTGCCGTCGTCACGTGGTCCTCCGGCGCAGCAGCCAGACGGCGGCGCCTGCCGCTGCCAGCCCGGCCGCTAGGAAGATGCCGCCGACGACGAGCTGCAGCGGCCAGAAGGCGCTGGCCGGCACGTAGTTCACCACCAGGTGGTCGCCGACCCGCGTCACGCTGTTCACCAGGTCGCCGAAGTTCCCGGTGACCGGCGGCACTGAGTTGGTGGACGCCGCGGCGCAGGCGGCGCCAGCGCACGGGATGGTCTTGGTAGCGGAGAACGGCCGCAGCGGGCCGGTCAGCAGCAGGGTGACGCCGAGGCAGAGCTCCCACGCGAAGTACCCCGCCACCATGGCCCCGATTGTGTTGCGCAGCAGCAGCCCGGCGAGCAGCGCCAGCCCGAATGCGCACAGCAGCGAGCAGGTCAGCGCCACGCCCTCCACCACGAACTGGGGAGGCTGCGTCCTGACGCTGACCTGGTCGAGCGGCGACCATGACCAGGCCACGACGGCGGTGACCGCCACGCCGAACACGACAAGCGCCGCGATGATCAGCCCGAGCTTGGCGACGAGCCAGCGAGTGCGCGGCACTGTCTGAGTCCAGGCCAGCTGCCAGGTACCGCGCTCCAGCTCCTGGCCGAGCAGCGGTGCTCCTACGGTGGCGCCAAGGACGCCGGGGACGACGAGCAGGACAAGGTTCAGCGGCACCGCTGCACCGCCCTGCACGGCATGCATGAAGGAACTGATCGTGCCGCCGCAGCCGGCGCCCCCGCTGCGCGCCAGACAGGTCCCGATCGCGTCGGAGTCGAACGTGGAGCGCATCCACAGCCCCAGTACCAGGGCGTAGACGGCGACGAGCGCGACGACGCCGAGCGCGGTCAGGGCCTGCGGCCGGTGCTGTCGCCAGGTGACCCAGATCATCACGCCACCGCCGTTCCCTTGACGCCCGCCGCCGCCGTCGCGACCTGCGGCCGCCGCAGATAGGCGAGCACGAGCTGTTCGAATCCGGCCGGCTCGGCGGCCCAGCCAGGCGGAGGGGCCGTGATGGCGGCCGCGGCCGCGCCGGGCGGCGCCGACACCAGCACGGTGGAGTGCCGGTCGCTGTCGGTCCGCTCGATGACCCGGCCGGGCAGCGAGCGATTAGTGGCATCGCGCGGTACGGTGAGCACCGCGTGCCCGGCCAGCAGGTCGTCGACGGCGCCCGCGAGTCGCAGCCGGCCGCCGTTCAGCACGAGCAGCCAGTCGCAGAGGCGCTCCAGCTCGGCGATCACGTGCGAGGCGACGAGGACGGTGAGCCCCGACTCGGCCGAGGCCGCGACCACGTCGCGCATGAAGTCGAGCCTGGCCAGCGGGTCCAGGCTGGCCACCGGCTCGTCGAGGACCAGCAGGGGGGCGCGCTTGGCGAGGGCCAGGGTGAGCGCGACCTGCGCCTGCTGGCCGCCGGACAGCGACTTGACCTTCCGGCGCAGCGGGATGTCGAGCGCCGCCATCCGCGCCGCGGCGAGCCCGTCGTCCCAGCTCGGGTTGAGCGACCGGCCGAAGCGGAACATGTCCGCCACCGTGAATCCCCGGTAAAGCGGGTGGTCCTGCGCCAGGTAGCTGACCCGGGCGAGCGTCGCGGCGTCCTGCGCGCGCGACGGCTCGCCGAACAGCGCGACCTGCCCTTCGGTCGGCGCGAGCAGGCCCACGGTCAGCGCGAGCAGCGTGGTCTTGCCCGCGCCGTTCGGTCCGACCAGGCCGACGATCGAGCCCGGCGGCACCTCGAACGTGCAGTCCCGCAGGCCCCAGGTGTGCCCGTACCGCTTGCCAAGCCGGTCCGCGCGCAGCGCGGGGACGCGACTGACATCGTGCGTCATCCGACCTCATCCTCCATGGTGGTGCCGCGGCGGACCGCGGCGATCAGCGCCGTGATGGCGTCCTCGGACAGCCCCGCCTCGGCCGCCTCGGCCAGCCATCGCCGCAGCGACCGCCGCAGCGCCTGGCTGGCCGCGGCGGGAGGCGACGACCCCGCGGGAGTGCCGGTGATGAAGGTGCCCTGCCCCGGCCGCCCGGCCGCCAGCCCCTCGTGCTCAAGCTGCCGGTAGGCCTTGACCACCGTGTTCGGGTTGATCGCGATGTCCACCGCGACCTCCTTCACGGTCGGCAATCGGTCACCGGGCCGCAGGTAGCCGAGGAGCAGCGACTGCCGCACCTGGTGCACGAGCTGCAGGTACGGGGGCACCCCCGACGACCCGTCAAGCCGGAACCGGAACATGACCCTTCCCTCGTTTTACCGTTTTACTATGATCATAGTAAAACGGTAAAACGATGGCAAGCGCGAACGGTGGGGCCGCCGCGTGGCCGGCCCGACGGTGCGGGTGATGGGCCGGCGAGGCGGAGCACGAACCCGTTCTGGATGATCGTGGTGTTGAGTTTGATCTTCAGGCGAGGCGGGTGACCTCGACCGTCACCTTCATGTCGCCGCCGGAGGGGCCGTGGAAGATGCCCTTGAGCGGCGGGACGTCGGCGTAGTCGCGGCCGCGGGCGACGACGACGTGGCGCTCGCCCACCGCGGCGCCGCTCGTCGGGTCGAGGGGGGTCCACGAGCCCGCCCAGTACTCCACCCAGGCGTGGGACTGGCCGACGGCGGTGGTGCCAGGCTCCGCCTTCGCCTGCGGGTGCAGGTAACCGGAGACGTACCTGGCGGGGAGGCCGACGGCGCGCATCAGGGCCACCGTGAGCTGGGCCATGTCCTGGCAGACGCCCTGGCCCTTGTCCCAGGCCTCCTGGGCGTCGGTGCGCACGCCGGTCGCGCCTGGCATGTAGGTGACGTGCTCGCGGACACGGCCCGAGATGGCCTCAGCCGCGGTGTCGGGGGACAGTCCGGAAATTTCGGCGATCGCGGCAGCGGAGATCTCGTCCGTAACCGTCGTGAGCGGCGTGGGCAGCAGGAACTCAAGGAGCCTGCCGTCCGCTGACCCCTCGCCTAGCTCCGCCCAGGAGAGCCTTTCTTCCGTGGCCGGGATGCCGCAGAAAGGCTCGGTCTCCACCGTGGCGGCGGCGCGGATGACCAGGTCGTCATGCGGCTCGGGCAGGTCGAAGACGGAGACGAACGTGCCCCAGTAGTCGTTGTAGGTCCAGACGGGGACACCGGGACCCGCCGTCACCCGCGATTCGAGCGTGATCTGGGACGGCAGCGTCAGCGGGGTCATCCGCGCCTCGTTGAACGAGGTCACCACCGGGCCCGCGTAACTGACGTTGGTGGTGTGCTCGATGCGCAGTCGCCAGCCCACTCCTCAGCCGTCCCGTTCCCAGGCGATCGGGGTCTGGTACTGGAAGTACCGTTTGGCGATCGCCTCACTCGCCTGCACGCAGGTCTCCTGCAAGGTACCCAGCAGTTCCGGCAGCTGCGCCGTCAGCTGCTTCGGGTCAGCGTACTCCAGGCGGTTGCGCAGCCGCCCGACCGGGCGCCGCGCCGAATCGTCCACCCCGGCCCTGGTCGGACCGGGGTTCAGCGCCGCCAGGCACTCCTCCGCGGTGGTCAGCGCGTGCACGACGCTGCGCGGGAAAAGGCGGTCGAGGAGCAGGAACTCGGCCACGCGGGCCGGCTCGGCGGCCCAGCCGTGGGTCCTGATGAAGGACTCGTGTGCGCCGCAGGCCCTTAGCAGGACCGGCCACTCAAGGTCGTCGGGGGCGGACATGCGGGCGAGAAGGAGCCTTGCCGTCATGTCGGCGCGTTCCAGGCTGCGGCCGAGGACCAGGAACCGCCACGCGTCGTCATGGCTCATCGTGGAGTCGGCCAGGCCGAAGAACAGGGCAGAGCGTTCCCTGATGTAGCGGAGGTAGACGTGCGGGCCGAGGCGCTCGGCGGCGCGCTTCTGCCCGGCGAGGGCGTGCGCCGTGACGTTCAGGCACTCCCACATCTCGCTGGAGATGACCTCGCGGATGCCGCGCGCGCCTGCCCGCGCGCCGAGCATCGAGCCGGCGATCGCGCTCGAGGACTGCGACTCGAAGACAAGGCGGAACAGCACGACGTCGATGTCGAGTTCCGCGCCCGGCTCCGCGTGGACGCCGAGGATGCCGAACAGCGCGCGGCAAGCCGTGTCGGAGTCGGCGCCGGTCTCGCCGAGCATCCGGTGGATGTACACGTCGATGAGCCGCGCGGTGTCGTCGGCGCGCTCCACGTTCCGGCCGGTCCAGTAGATCGTCTCCGCGATCCGGCTGAGGAGCTCGGCGTTCACTGCTCGGGGCCGATCTGCCTGGCGATGGCCACCATCTCGGGCGCGCTCGCCACCTCGGGCATCGCCATCGCCAGGTGTTCGCTGGCCTCGGCGGCCGACTCCCCGGTACGGCCCGTGTCGATGACCCAGGTGTCCTTCGAACCGCCGCCCAGGCTCGAGTTCACCTTGAGCTCGCCCTCTTTGAGCGCCACGCGGGTAAGACCGCCGGGCAGGACCCAGACGTCGCTGCCGTCGTTGACCGCGAAGGGCCGCAGGTCAATGTGGCGGGGGGCCAGCTTCTCGCCGATCAGCACCGGGGAGGTGGACAGCGCGATCGGGCGCTGCGCCATCCAGCCGCGGGGGTTGGCCCTGACCGCCGTCGTGAGCGTGGCCAGCTCCTCGCCGGTGGCGCGCGGGCCGATGACGATGCCCGCCCCGCCCGCGCCGTCGACCGGCTTGAGCACGAGGTTGCCGACCTCGCCGAGAACCCAGTCGAGCACGTCCGGGTCCTCGAGGCGGTACGACTCCACGTTCTCCAGGATCGGTTCCTCGCCCAGGTAGTACCGGATGAGGTCTGGCATGTACGTGTAAATCAGCTTGTCGTCCGCGACGCCGTTGCCGATGCCGTTGGCGATCGTCACGGTGCCGTGCCTGGCCGCGTTGACCAGGCCGGGGCAGCCGAGCAGGCTTTCCGGGCGGAAGTGCAGCGGGTCGAGCCAGTCGTCGTCGACCCGCCGGTAGATGACATCGACCGGCCGCCGGCCGTGCGTGGTGTGCACGTAGACGCGGTTGCGCCAGCAGAACAGGTCGCGGCCCTCGACGAGCTCGACCCCCATAAGCCGTGCCAGCAGGGTGTGCTCGAAGTAGGCGGCGTTATGCATGCCGGGGGTGAGGACCACGATGAACGGATCGACGACGCCGTGCGGTGCCGCCGCGCGCAGCGCGGCGAGCAACCGTGACGGGTACTCGTCCACCTGGTGGATCTTCTGGTCGCTGAACAGTGCCGGGAACAGCCGGGTCATGGCGAGCCGGTTCTCCAGGACGTAGCTGACGCCACTTGGGACCCTGACGTTGTCCTCGAGGACCCGGAACTTGCCCTGCTCGTCACGGATGAGGTCGATGCCGGCGACGTGGACGCGGACGCCGTTGGGCGGCGTGATCCCGGCGACCTCGCGGCGGAACTTCTCACTCGTGAACATCAGGCTCCACGGGATCACGCCGTCGTCGAAGGCGCGGCCT
The DNA here is from genome assembly GCA_033854775.1 of Trebonia sp. Classification (GTDB taxonomy): domain Bacteria; phylum Actinomycetota; class Actinomycetes; order Streptosporangiales; family Streptosporangiaceae; genus Trebonia. The sequence continues at coordinate 1,869 of JAWWPV010000377.1, read as the reverse complement.
TGTCCGTAGACGTCTTCCAGGAACGCCTCGAGGACCCGGACCCGCTGGCGGACGCCCCGCGAGACGAGATCCCACTCGGCCGCGTCGATGACCCGCGGGATGAGGTCGGTGGGCATGGCCCGTTCCTCGCCCGCGTAGTCGTAGGTGACACCGCGGTCGGTGAACACACGGGCGAGCTGGTCGGCGCGGTACCTCAACTCGCCCGGGTCCATCGGCTGGAGCACGCTCACCAGCGCGTCGTAGGCCGGGCGGGGCTTGCCGGGGGCCGCGAACATCTCGTCCCAGGCCTCGGCGAGCCGGTAACCATCGAAAATGTCCGCCACAACCCCCAGGGTAGAGAGCCGCTGTTCCACGTCTATTTCCGCGGGTGACGGCTATGTTTCCAACTATTTCACGATGTGTCGATCCGAGTAGCGCGGCCTAGTGACGAGTCTGGCCGTTAGGCTGATGGGGAGGAGGCGGTATGTACGTTCCAGCCCATTTCGCGCCCGACGAGGCCCAGGTCGACGAGCTGCTGCGCAACCACGGGGCGGCCGACCTGGTGACCCTGACCTCGCAGGGGCTGGTGGCGACGATGCTGCCGTTCATCTACGTGCCGCCAGGGGACTCACGCACCGCCGAGCCGCACGGGGCGCTGCACGGGCACGTCGCACGGAACAACGACCAGTGGAAGCTCGACTCGGTCGGCGAGGCCCTGGTCATCGTGCGCGGACCCGATGCTTACATCACGCCTGGCTGGTACGCGTCCAAGGTCGAGAACGGGCGGGTCGTACCGACCTGGAACTACGTGACCGCCCATGTATACGGGCGGTTCGTGGTGCACGACGACCCGGTCTGGACGGAGGACCTGGTGCGGCGGCTCACGAGCAAGCACGAGGCGTACCGGAGCCACCCGTGGTCGGTCGACGACGCGCCGCGGGCCTTCATTGAGGGGCAGCTCCGGGCGATCGTCGGCGTCGAGCTCGCGATCACCCGCATCGAGGCGAAGGCGAAGCTCAGCCAGAACCGCTCGCCCGCCGACGTCGAGGGCGTGATCGCCGGCCTGCGCGAGCGCGGCGACAAGGAAATGGCGGATGACGTGGAGCAGGCCCGGCGCTAACAGGCATGCCAGGAGATCATGGCGTTAATCCATTTGTCAGGTGATAACTCGACATATCGCCTGTTGGGCGTGTTATCTTGGCCACATCTTCCACCTGTTCACCAGTAGTGGTCGCGCCGGGGGGCTCGACTGTCGCCACGCAATGACGTTCGGTATCGCCTGACGGGCAGCCGTTCGATTGCCTACGGGGGCGCGCCTCTCTTCGCGCCGACTCATGCGAGGCGCTATGACAGCCGTACGGCGACGTGTCCGGTCACGACCCATCCGGGTATTCCTGATCAGCATGTTTGCCATTCCCCTGGTCTCGCTGGTGGGACTGTGGGGCTTCGCGGCAAGCGTGACCGTCAATGGTGCGATAACTAACCACAACTTCAGCTCAACTTCCCAGGGCATCTCAAGCAAGGGCGCGCCGCTGTCCCTTGAGGTGACGACCGAGCGCGCACAGACCTATCTCTGGCTGATCTCCGGGCGCAAGGCCTCGAAGGCGCCGCTACTCGCGACCAGGAAGCTGGTGGACGAGGCCATCACCGCCGGCCGGACCGCGCTGAGCGCGGGAACCCCGACTTCTGGTGAGGCCCGCGCGACGTTCAACGCCTTTTTCGCGGCGCTGGGGCAACTCGGCAGTATCCGGGCGGCTGCCGACGCGGCGATGATCCGGTCCTCCATGTCCTGAAAGAGCCGGTACTGGGCGGAACTCTCGATGCTCACGTAGGCGGTAGCCATGTCCGGCGGCAGCAGGACGGCGATGTCGTTCATGAGCAGGCGCCGGT
>JAWWPV010000376.1:0-10461 GCA_033854775.1 Trebonia sp. | reverse complement strand
GTCGGGCAGCTTCGTCAGCGCCGCCGCGATCTGGCTGGTGGCCGCGGGGCGGTTTACGTCCTGGGCGACGATCAGCAGCGCGCCGTTGAAGCCGGCGCCGAAGCCCTCGGTGGTGAGGTCGTAGGCCTGGCGGTCGGTGGAGCTGGCGGGATCGGACGCGGCACCCGGCAGGCCGAGCTGCACGGACAGCGCGGGGATCGCGAGGGCGCCGAGCAGGGCGATCGCGCCGATGAGCACGGGCACCCGGCGGCGCACGACGAACCTGGCCCAGCGGGCGCCCGCCGGGCTGTCCGGGTCGGCGGCGGAACGGCGGACGGTCCGCCCGGCGCGCGCGCCCAGCAGCGGCAGCCGGGTGAACTTGGCGACCTTCATGCCCGCGAAGCCGAGCAGCGCCGGCACCAGCGTCAGCGCGATCAGCAGCGCGATGGCGACGGACGACGCGGCGGCCAGGCCCATGACGGTCAGGAACGGGATGCCCACCACGGTCAGGCCGCACAGCGCGATCATCACGGTCAGGCCGGCGAACACGACGGCACTGCCCGCCGTGCCGACGGCGAGCGGCACCGATTCCTCCGGCGTCATGCCGTTGAGCAGGTTAGTCCGGTGCCTGGACAGGATGAACAGGCCGTAGTCGATGCCGCAGGACAGGCCGAGCATCAGCGCGACCGTGGTCGACGCCGAGGCGATCGTCACCACCGACGCGACGGCGGTGACGCCCATCAGCGTGGTGATCACGCCGACGAGCGCGCCGAGGATGGGCATGCCGGCGGCCGCGAAGGCACCGAAGGTGATCATCAGGATGATGAACGCGATGACGATGCCGATCAGCTCGGGCGTCTCGGAGATCACCACCCGCCAGCCCGGGTAGACGCTGCCGTTGTACTCGACTTGGACGCCCTTGGCCTGCAGCGGCTGCATCGCGGCCTTGACGGCGCTGAGGCTGGCGTCCGTCACGCTGGTGGCCGGCGCCGACCACTGCACCGTGCCGAGCGCGATCGTGCCGCTCGGCGAGATCAGCTTGCTCGCAAACGGCGTGGTGACGGCGGAGACCTGCGGAATCGTCTTGAGGCCGGCCATGGCGGACTCGATTGCCGCCTTGTCGGCCGCGTCGGTGACCTTGCCCGTGCCGGTCTTGGTGGCACCGTGGGTGGCGAAGACGATCGCGGTCTGCCCGCCGCTGAAGGCCGGCAGCCTGGCGGTCAGCACGGCCGCCGCGTTCTGCGACTCGGTGCCGGGGATGCTGAAGGTGTCGTTCGTCTTGCCGCCGCTGGCCTGGGCGATCGCGATGGCGGCGATGGCCGCGACCAGCCAGAGCCCCAGGACCAGCCGCCGTCGCCGGTAGGCGAAACGGGCGAGTCGGTACAGATAGCTCGACATGAGGCCACTCCGCGGGTGTGCGGTACGGGTATCGGCTTCCGACGCTAGGCGATTCGCTAGCCGCACGTCAAGTGAATCACTAGCCATTCGTCAAGTGAATCGCTAGCCACCCGGCAAGCGGATAACTTGCCGTACAGCTAGTGACTGACTGGCCGCCAGCAGTTATACTGCGATCCGGTTCAACGAATGAGGAGTCATCGATGGCGACGCCGGTCAGGGGTACGTCCACCCGGGCAGCGCAAGCCGAGCGGACGAGGCAGCAGATCCTCGAGACAGCGCGGCGGCTGTTCGCCGACCAAGGCTACGATGCGACCTCGCTGCAGATGATCGCCGATGAGATGGGGCTGACCAAGGCCGCCGTCTACTACCACTTCCGCGCCAAGGTCGACATCAGGCAAGAGATCATACTGGCCGGAGTCAAGCAGCTCAGCACGCTGCTTGACGAGGCGGCCGCGATACGCGGGCGCCGGGCCCGGGTCGAGCACGTGGTGAACGGCTTCGTCGACTTCTTCGTCGAGAGCCGCCAGTACCCCCTGACCTCAAACGATCCTGCCGCTAAGCGGGAAAAACTCGACGAGGAGCCGCTGTCGATGCGCCGACGCGCCGTCGCCCTGATCTTCGGCGACAGCCCCACCGCCACGGAGCGGCTCGCCATCAGGGCCGTGTCATGCATCCCTGAATTCCTGCCGGAACTGGCCGACCTGTCCGACGAGGAACTCCGCGAGGCGTTGCGGACGACGATGATGCACATACTCCGGGTCCCGTCCTGATCTCAGCGCCGGGCGCCAGGTTACTCGCGGAGCTGCCAGGTTACTCGCGGAGCTGGATGCCCAGGGCGACCCCGAGGGCCTTGTCGCTTGACTCCGGCATCCAGCCCGCCTCGTCGCTGATGTCGTGCTCGCCCTCGGCGATCCTGTTCTCCAGGACGCCGAGGCCGTCGCACTCGACGGTGACGACGTCGCCGGGCTCGACCGGGCGGGAGTTCGCCGGCGTGCCTGACAAGATCACGTCGCCGGGGACCAGGGTCATCATGCGGGCGAGGTCGGCGACAACGTAGGCCACCGGGAAGACCATGCCCTTGAGGCTGGACTCCTGGACGACCTCGCCGTTGACCCTCGTGCGGAGCACCTGGTCGTCCGGCGTCCAGCCGCGCACCAGGCCGGGGCCGACCGGGGCGAGGGTGTCCGCGCCCTTCACCCGCAGCATGGAGCCCCGGTCGGCGTGCCGGAAGTCATGGATCGCGAAGTCGTTGGCCAGGCTGTAGCCCTCGACGTAGCCAAGCGCGTCGGCGACCCGGATGTTGCGGGCCGTCTTGCCGATGACGACCGCGACCTCGCCCTCGTAGTTGAGGAAGCGGGTGCCGCGCGGCCTGATGACCACGCCCTTGTGGCTGTTGAGCGACGACGGCGGCTTGAAGAAGTAGTTCGGCGCCGGCGGCCCCTCGGTCTTCAGCTCGTCGATGCGGTTCTGGTAGTTCAGGTGCACGCAGATGATCTTCGAGGGCTCGGACGGCGGCAGGTGGACCGCGTCTTCTGTGCGGATCGTCCGGCCGTCGGCGGCGACCAGGACGCCGTCCTTGAGCACCATCTCGGCCGGCGCGCCGCCGAGGAGGATGCGGCGGGTCTCCTCGGTCACGGCTCGCCCTCCTGCCCGGCCGGCGCGCCGGGCTGTTCTCCTAGCGGCGGGGCGGACACCGGGTAGCCGAGTCCCGCGTAGTCGTAGCCGCCGATCTCGAGCACCGGCAGGCTCTGGTCCTGCGGCGAGGCGTAGTACGCGCGGATCTCCTGGATCAGCCCGCGCTCGCTGAACTTGTACCACTCGTCGCCGCGCAGCATCACGCCCGCCTTGCGCTTGAAGTGCGTCCACTCGATGACGGCGCGGCGCGTCCGCGGGTCGGTGATCACCTGGTCGACCGTCCAGTAGGAGCCGCCGTTGACGACCGCAGCGTGCCACCGCTCGCCGATCGTGCGCGCGCCGCGGAACGGCCCCGCGTACATGCCGGGCGGGAAGTAGTGCACGCCGTCGGGCTCGAAGTAGGCGGCGATCCTGTCCGCGTCGCCGGAGTTGCAGGCGGCGAAATAGTCGTTGATCCAGGCCGTCATGCCCTCGGCCGTGAGGTCGCAGCCGGCCCGCTCGGTCGCCTCGCTCACCGCGCGCTCTCCTGGCTGGCTGCGGCCTGCGCCGCCTGCGCCGCTGCGGCTGCCTCGATCTGGCCCTCGGCCTGCGTCGCGGACTTCGCCGACACCGGCGGCGTGGGCAGCCACGCCTCGCCGGGCTCGACGATGAAGTGGTAGTCGAGGGTGTACCAAGGTTCGGTCACGTCCGGCGCGGGCGCCGGCTCGTCCTCGACCTCGTGCCGCACGTAGGTGGCGATGAGGGCGCGGGTCACGCCGAACTGCGCGTCGGTGTCGAGCATGGGGTCGTCGTGGCTGTAGATCTGCGAGGTGATCGTCTTGTAGCCGGGCTTGTAGACCATCGCGTGGATGTGCGCCGGGCGGAAGGGGTGGCGCTTGAGCGTGGTGAGCAGGTCACCGACCGGGCCGCCCATCGGCACCGGGTACCCCGACGGCTTGACGCTGCGGAACGCGAACACGCCCTGGTCGTCGGCGTAGAACTTGCCGCGCAGGTTCCACTCGGCCTGGTCGGGGTCCTGGTTCTCGTACAGGCCGATCGGCGAGGCGTGCCAGACGTCGATCTCGGCGCCGGCGACCGGCTTCCCGTCGGTGTCCGTGACCGTGCCGGTGAAGAACAGCGGCGGTCCTTCGGTGGGCGAGCGGACGATCGAGTCGCCGCTGTTCATCACCGGGGCGCCCTGGCGCCAGAAAGGCCCAAGGAGATTGGCGGAGGTCGGCTGCTCCTCGGTGCCGTTGTTCATCAGGCACACGAGCGTCGACAGGCCGAGGCTGCCGGCCATCAGCCGGACCTCGTTGTGGCTGGGGGTGGTGAGCTGCCCGAGCCTGGCCACGATGTTAATGCTGGCGTCGAACTCGGCCTCGGTCAGCCGGACCTCGCGGGCAAAGTCATGCAGGTGGCGGACGAGCGCCTGCACGATCTCCCTGAACCGCGGGTCGTCGGCCCGCCCGGTCTCCGCGAGCACAGCCTCGGTGAGCTGCATCTCGTCCTTAACGATCATGTCTTTCTCCTGCTCACGGCGACCTCGGCGGTGCATGCCCGGCCCGCGCCGGGACCGCCCTGCGGCTAATCGGCACCGTACTCGCGGCCGGCCACTGGCGTCAACATGCTGGACAGTGGTTCAATATGCTGAACGTGATCGAGGGCGGGCATTGGCGATGACGGCAGCGGAACCAGCGGGCACCCGCGCATCTGGCGCGGGCGGGTCGGGCCTGGGGGCATCAGGCCCTGGGACGTCAAGTGCGCGCGAGGGCGGCGCGCGCGCCGTCGTGCCCGCGCTTGACCGGGGAATGCGGGTCCTGCACCTGCTCGCGGACTCACCGCAGCGCGCCTACTCGCTGTCCGAGATCGCGCAGCTGCTCGCCATCCCCAAGTCGACCGCGTTCAACATCTGCGGTGCGCTCGCCGAGGGACAGCTGCTGCGCCGGGCGCGCGACGGTTTCCAGCTTGGCCGCGGCCTGCTTGAGCTCGGCTCGGCCTACGCCTCGAGTGTCAACGTCGTCGCGGAGTTCTACGACGTCTGCCGCGAGGTGGCGCCGGACCTCGGCGCGGTCATCCAGCTCGCGGTGCTCGACGAGGACCTGCAGGCGGTCTACCTGGCGCACCAGGACTGCGACAGCGGCTTGCGTCTCGGCCTCGGCGGCATGGTCGGCCGGCGCGTGCCGGCCAACTGCACCGCAGGCGGCAAGATGCTCCTGGCCCTGCTGCCTCCCGCCGAGCTTGAGGAGCGCCTGCGGCAGCAGAACCCGCTGCCGCGGGTCACCCGCAAGTCGGTCACGTCACGCCCTCGCCTGCTCAGGGAGATCGCCGCCGCCAGGGACACCCGGTACGCCTTCGACGAGGACGGCGCGATCCTCGGGCTCACCTGCGTCGCCACCGGATTCTCCACCGGCCACGCCGACGGCGGCCACCTCGCGGTCAGCATCACCGCGCCGACGAGCGCTCTTGACGACTCCCGGCGCGAGAACATCCGGACGACCCTGGATGCGGTCGCCGGCAAGCTCAGGTCGCGGCTCTAAGCCCGCCTGGCAGGCAATTCCGCTCCACGTTCAAGCGGATCCCGGGCATTCATGACGCCGGGGTCGGATCTTGCGGACTTCGAGGAGGTCGAGGCCGAGCGCCTCGATCGCGCCGAGGACGCCGTAGAGCGCCGCGGCGTCCGGCAGCAGTCCGGTGAGCACGGTTTCAGCACCCTGCTGCTCTGACGTGAGCGCCGGGAACGCCGTCAGCAGGGTGGGGCCGAGGTGGCCGTTGACCCGGATCTGGTAAAGGACGCGGTCATCGCCCATGGGCCCATGGTCGGGAGCCGCCAGGTGAACCGGCATCACCGGAATCCGGTGATCGCGGGGCCGCTCAGGCGGTAGATCAGCCCGGGCCGTCGTCAGCGTAAACTCGTGGGAATCACCGGAATCCGGCGATGGCCGCTCACCGGTCCGGCGGCGAGCCTGAGGACGCCATGGAAGGCACGCGGCCTTCCGGCGATAGGTCGGAGGAAGGTCATGGCGCAAGGAGGTGGCGGCGTGAGCGGGCGCGTGGCGGTGGTGGTCGGCGCAGGCGGTGAGCTGGGCCGGGCCACGGCGATAGCACTCACCGGAGCCGGGTTCACGGTGGTCGGGGTCGACCGCAACCAGAAGGCGCTGGACGAGCTACCCGAGGGCATCCGCCACGAGGTGAGCGACACAACCGATCAGGCCGAAGCCAAAACTCTCATCGACCGGATCGCCGCCGAGGTTGGCCTCCCTGAGGTGCTAGTGAACACCATCGGCACCTTCCGCCTGGGCGAGGCGGTCAGCGCGACGACCGAGGACCTGCGGCTCTTGATGGACGTCAACCTGGGGGCCGCACTGTGGCTCAGCCAGGCGGTGGAGCCGTACATGCGGCAACGCGGCTCAGGCGCCATCGTGCACGTGTCCGCCCGCCCGGGGACCGAGCCGACCGCCGGCATGGCGGCCTACGGCCTCAGTAAGGCGGCTCTCAGCCACCTCGTCCGCATTCTCGACCTCGAGCTGCGCCCGCACGGCATCCGGGTGAACGCGGTCGCCCCGCAACTCCTGGACACCTCCAGGAACCGGGCGATATTCCCGGCGGACGCGCTGGCCCACGCCGTCCAGCCGGAAGCGGTCGCGGGCGTCATCGCCTTCCTCGTCAGCGACCTCGCCGCACCGGTGAGCGGTGCGATCGTGCCGGCCTACGGCGCCTAGCTCGTCATCCTCGACTGACCTCTTGGCGTCGGAATCGGAAAATCCACTGGCAGGCCTGGCGTGCCATGATTGTCCGCATGGGAAGGGCGCAGAACGCAGGACGGATTTCGCCTGTCGACACGCCACCGGACGTGCGGGTCACCGGCGCCCTTCCGACGTCCTTGACTACCTTCGTCGGCCGAGCACGAGAGCTGGATCAGCTGCGGTCGCTATTCCGGGATGGAAAGCGGCTTGTCACCCTGGTCGACATCGGAGGTATCGGTAAGACCCGGTTGGCCATGGAGCTGGGCTCCGGCGCTGACCATCCCTTGTCCCCGCTTTGCCCGGTATTCCGGCCGGTCACCAGCCGTCGCACACGGCACCCGGGACCATCACGTACCCCAACCTAACGGCATTGTGCCATATCACAATGCCGTCGATGTATGAGGAACATGACGCCCCTGAGGCCCGCGTGTCGGCCGTCTGTCTGGAGGCATCCCCGCTAGCGCCATTAGTACGGAAACTTTTTTCTACACGGAAGATTTTCACGCCATACGATCAAAAAGTTTCCGCAATAAAAATAGTTTCCGCGCTAAAGCGCCGGTCCGCGCCGCCAGGCACCGGACGAACCGGGCAAGTGGGACGGCAGGGACCGGCCGCGATCCACTCTAAAATTTAAAGGACACTCCCGGCGTCGGAGAGTGTCCCTCTTAGATTGCTTAATGCCGCCGGTGAATTCCGACGGTGCGCTGACGGGCAACGTGAATAGCGTTACGCCGCGGTCCCTGGAATCGCCCACGGCGATCCCGCGCGGCTGGCCTGCTTCGGCTGCCGGCTTACCACAGGCGGCGGGTGAACTCCCGCCATGCCTTGGCGCTGAACGCCAGTGTTCCGCCGTCGCGGTTGGTGGTGTCCCTCACGAGGACCACGCCGTCACCGCTGGCTGTCTCGACGCAGTCCCCGCCGTTGTCTCCGCTGTAGCTTGACTTGCGCCAGTCGTTCATGGGCCGCCATCTCCCGCAGTAGTGCCGCTGACTCGGATACTCGCATCGCTTCTCCGCGAATCGTATCGAAACGGCGTGCGAGGGTTGAAACGGTTTCCTCGTCGGTGAAGACCTGGCCGGACACCACCGATTCCGCGTACGCCGCGCCGTCAGCGACGGTGAACCCGCCGAGCAGGCCGGCGTGAACGCACTCGGGGACTACCTGGATCGTCACGTTGGGCAGTTCCGAGACGGCGAGCAGGTGGCGCAGTTGGGCGGCCATCACGGGGCCACTGGCGGCCATCCTGCGCAGTGACGTGATGTCGATGAGGAACCACGCCCGCGGTGGGTCGTCGCGGAACAGCACCCGCTTCTGGCGTGCCATCCGGTTAGCGACGCGCTCGGATACCTGCTCCGGCGTGATTCCCGGCCCTTCCGAGACGATGGCACGCGCGTAATCCTCGGCCTGGAGAAGTCCCGCTATCACGGAGGGAGACCACACGTGAAGCGCCGTGGTGCTCATCTCGTACTCGGCCCACGGGCGGAACCACGACGGAACCTCAGCCCATCGCTGCAGCTCAGTGAAGTACTCAAGGAACCACCCGCGCCGTGACGGAAAAGCGGCATCGCACGCCGTGGCCACCTTCTCGGTCGGCGGACGGTGCCCGTTCTCGATTCTCGATAGGTGAGCGGCATTGATGCTCGTGTTTCTTGCCAGCTCATCGAGAGACCAGCCGTTGCCTAGCCGTTCTTTTCTGAGTTGCCTGCCAAAGTGCGACGCGGGGTTGTCAGCCATGGAAATTATCCTGCCACCGCCATCACATGCCCGTCACGGACTGCTGCAATCTGGTCACACGTCCCGCTGCCGCTGGAACAGCGGTGCTAGCTATCCGATCTCAACGGGAGCAAGCGGCGGCGGGACGGGCCATCTTCGAGCAAGGGAAAGGCCAATGAGCGACGTTGACGACTTCACGCGGCTGGACGATTCAGCGCTGCTGAGCAGGCGGGCAGAGATGCGCGCCGAACTGGAACGGCTACCGCCAGGATCCAGCGGCCATGCCGCGCTGGCCGTCCTGTACTACGAGTCGACCGAAGAGGTCAACGCCCGTGCCGCGAAGGCATGGGCACGGGCTGGGAGGACGAGCCGATGACCACGGTGGAGGCGACGATCCGGCAGCTGCCGCCGAAGGCGGCGCGCATGGTGGCCGTGGAAATCCTGCTGGCCGACCCGGAGGCCCTGGGCGATGACGTGCTAGAGGGCTGCCTGTACGTCTACCGCGAGAAGTTGCGCGCGTCATGACGGCAGCCGACGCAGACCTGGAGGCGCGCGTGTCTCGGCGCGAAGCGTGGGTCGAGCGCTCGCCAGTCCCAGGTGGCCGCAGTGAACTCCGGTTCAGGGGTGGCGCTATTGTTCATCCGCAGTGCCCAGCTGAATGACTTTGCCGATTATTTCGCTAGACATCGTGGTTAACTGAACGGCGGCCCCGCCGCCGCCCGCTTCGTCGCGCTACCAGCCACAGCGGGCATGCCTCATGAGCACGAGATGGGATAGCAGTGTCAGAATTCAATGACTGGAATCAGCGTGTCATCGCGGAGTTCCGCGCTAACGAAGGCCGCGTGGGCGGCAGCTTCGAGGGCGCGCCGATGGTCTTGGTGCACCACGTCGGCCGTAAGAGCGGCAAGGAATACCTTGCGCCGCTGGTGTACCTGCCCGGCGAAGGCGTCGACGACTCGATCTACATCTTCGCTTCCAAGGGCGGCGCGCCCGTCCACCCTGACTGGTACGGCAATCTCGTCGCGGCGGGCCACGCAACCATCGAGGTGCTTGGCCGCACCCAGCAGGCCACCGTCACCGAACTCAGCGGCGACGAACGGGACCGCATCTACGCCGAGCAGGTCAAGCGCATGCCGAATTTCGGCGACTACGCCCAGAAGACCGAGGGCATCCGCAAGATCCCGGTGCTGCGGCTAAAGCGCAGTTAGCCGCCGAGCGTCTCTTCAACCATCCGGGCGGTCCTTCGGCTTCACACCACCACCGCGGAAGCCCTCACCGCCCTGGCACAGGAGGGCCGCCCATGAGTAGCAGTGCACCAGTCGTCCGGCACCTCGACGACGTGCTACCCAAACTGATCTCGCCGGCGGACACCGTCCGTCTCGCCACCCTGGTCCGGCCGTCCGACGGGACCGATACCAGCGTCTTCTTCGAGGTGTGGGAGCCGTCCGGCGCGCAGCCGCCGAACTCGCATCCCGACTCCACGGAGGTCTTCGTCGTCCTGCGCGGGGAACCGGCCGACCGCGCCGTGCTTGAGGGCTAGCCGACACCGCCTCCTGGCACGAAGAACGCTGGCGGTCCTCACCGCCCGGCGCTTGCGTCAAACCAGGAGTACTCCGTGTCATGCATGTTTCGCAGGCGTGGCGGGCGCCAATGACCGGGAATTTCGCCGGCCGGCGTCACCCGGCCGGCCGCCACGAAACGTAGCTTTCATCATCGCGAAATGCCCTGTCGACGATCCGGCCGCACCGTGTTGGTGTGATGAACATTCGGGCGCTGGCCGGCAACGCCTGGGACACCGCCGTACAGCGGTGCCCCAAGCGGATGGCGCACGGCCCGTGCGCCGGAGTCCACGCCGACGGGGCCTGCGAGGCGCCAGGTGCCGGAAGGTGCCTCTACCTCGACGTCCCTGACCGGGACTGGCCATACCACGACACACGAATTCCCGCCCCCCGCGTCCCGGTGACCGGCCCGCTGCCCGGCACTGTGCCGCGGCTGCCCGCGGCCGCCGCCTTCC
>JAWWPV010000375.1:0-9270 GCA_033854775.1 Trebonia sp. | reverse complement strand
GGAAGGCGACCCCGAACCAGCGCACCGCCTGCAGCGCCCACCCGGCGTGCTGCACGATCACGCCGATCCCTGCTACCCCGGCGATGATGAGCGCGAAGTCAGACACCGTGCACACCGTCACGACCGGGCCGACGTGGGATCGGCGCAGTCCCTGGCGCAGCACGTAGGCATTCTGCGCTCCGATCGCCACGATCAGGGACAGGCCGGTCAGCAGGCCGTCAAGCGAAGCGTTCATCACGGCCCCGACCCTAGGCGCGGGCCACCATTAAGACAAACGAATGTTTCTTACGATCCATTAGCTGTGCTTCACTATGCAGGTGGACCTTAACCCTGGCCAGCTTGACGCCCTCGTCGCCATCGCCGATCACGGCTCCTTCGACGCGGCCGCCCGACAGCTGCACATCACGCCGAGCGCGGTCAGCCAGCGCATCCGCGCGCTAGAGGCCGCGGCGGGTCAGGTCCTGATCAGCCGGGGCACCCCCTGCCGCCCCACACCGCACGGCGAGTGGCTCGTCCGCCTGGGCAGGCAGACCCGGCTGCTGTACGCCGAGGCGGCCCAGGCCATCACGGCGGCGACTCCGGTCGACCTCCCGGTGGCGGTCAACGCGGACTCGCTCGGCGGCTGGTTCCGCGACGTACTCGCCGAAGTGGCGGCTTGGGACGGCACCGCGATCAAGCTGCGCGTGGAGGACCAGGCGTACTCCCAGGAGCTGCTGCGCAGTGGCGAGGTGCTCGCGGCGGTCACCAGCGACCCGACCGCCGTGCAGGGTTGCAGCGTCGACCCGCTTGGCGCGCTTCGCTACCTCCCCGCCGCCGCTCCCGTGGTCGCCGGCCGGTGGCAGGAGAAGAGGCAAGGGGAGGCGGGCGGGGAGTCGCCGGACTGGGCCGCGATGCCGGTCGTCGTCTTCAACGACAAGGATGACCTCCAGGACGAACTGCTCCGCCGGCACGGTGTGCACAGCCCTCCTGTCGTGCACCAGGTCCCGACTACTGCCGACTTTTACGCGGCCGTCCGCGCGGGTCTCGGCTGGGCCATGCTCCCCGAGCCCCAGGCCCGCGCCGACCTGGCCTCGGGCGCTCTCGTCCGCCTGTCGTCGGACGTGGTCGAAGTCCCACTGCACTGGCAGCGCTGGCGGCTGGACTCCCCGAGGCTAGCGGCGCTTACTGACGCGGTCCGCGCCGCCGCATCCAGGCACCTACGGCCCGGTGACGGTAAGGCCAGTTAGCCCGAACGGGTGCGGGCTGCCTCTCTCAGCATTCCGCGATTCGCCGGCTCAGGAAACGGCGCTCCGGCTCGGTCCCGGCGAGGGCAAGCGCGTCGCGGTAGGCGGCTCGCGCCTCGTCGCCGCGCCCGAGGCGGCGCAGCAACTCGGCTCTTGTCGAGTGCCAGTACGGGTATCCGGCCAGGTCGAGCCGGTCGACGATGGCCAGGGCGGCGGCCGGCCCGTCGGCTTCCGCGATCGCGACCGCGCCGTTGAGCCGGACCACGGGCGAGCCGGTCAGCTCGGCGAGCTCCGCGTAAAGCGCGGCGACCTGCCGCCAGTCGACCGGGTCCGCCGCCTGGAGGGACGCGATCGCCGCCTGGATCAGGTACGGGCCGCGGCTGTTCACGATCCGGTCGAGGACCTCGCGGGCTTCCGCGATCTGCCGCCAGTCCCAGAGCGACTGGTCCTGGTCGGCGAGCAGGACCAGGTCCTGCCCGTCCGTACCGGAAAGCCGGGCCAGGCGGCGCGCGTCGTGCAGCAGCATCAGCGCGAGCAGCCCCCGCGGCTCGGGCTCATCGGGCAGCAGCGAGGCAAGCACCCGGCCGAGCCTGATCGCCTCCGTGGCCAGGTGCCCGGCCTGACCCGGCGCGGTGTATCCCTGGTTGAAGATCAGGTAAATGACGGCGAGCACGACGGCGAGCCGGTCAGGTAGCCGATCACCCGACGGGACGCTGAAGGGGATGCCCGCGTCCCTGATCTTCGTCTTCGCGCGGGTGAGCCGCCGCTTCATGGTCTCGGCCGAGACCAGGAACGAGCTCGCGATCTCCTCGGTGCCGAGCCCGGCGACCGCGCGCAGCGTCAGCGCGACCTGCGCCTCGGCCGCGAGCGCGGGGTGGCAGCAGGTGAAGATGAGCTCTAGCCGCTCATCGGGGATCTCGGTTTCGTCCACCTCAGCCTCCGCGACCTCGGGTGCCGTGGCCGCGAGCAGCCGCAGCTTGGCGGCGAGCACGCGGTCCCGGCGCAGCCGGTCGATGGCCCGGTGCCGCGCCGTTGTCACCAGCCACGCGGCTGGGCTGGCCGGCATGCCCTCGGCCGGCCAGCGCCGGGCCGCGATCTCGAACGCCTCCGCGACGGACTCCTCGGCGAGCTCGAAGTCGCCGAGGTAGCCGACTACCGCGGCGAGGACGCGGCTCCACTCGTCGCGGAAGACCTGCTCGAGTGTGGTCAGGATGCCTTGCCCATGAGCGGCCGTATCTCGATGGTGCCGCCTAGCCGCAGTGCGGGGATGCGCGCGGCCATCTCGGCCGCCTGGTCGAGGTTGTCCGCCTCGTACAGGTAGTAGCCGCCGAAGACCTCTTTGGTGTCGGCGAATGGCCCGTCGGTGACCAGCGGCTTGCCGTCGGCGAGCCGGACGGTGGTCGCGGCCGTCACCGGCTGGAGGGCGGCACCACTGAGCACGCCAGGCTCGTCGCGCAGCGCGTAGTACTCCAGGCTCAGCGCCTCCCGTTCCGCTGGGCTGAGCGACTCGACAGTCCCCGGCTTGGTGTAAATGAGCAAGGCGTACTGCATGGCGGTCTCCGTTCTCTCCCTAGGGTCATTGTCTCTAAGACGAAGCGGCCGCGCGCCAGGGGACAGCATGCGGGGAGTTTTTTGCCGACTCAAGGAAGGCGGCCGACCTCGGGTCCGCCGGGTTCACGTGCCGCCCGAGGACAACGACCGCGACGCGACGCGCACCGGCCAGCTTCAGGGCCGCGGCGGTCGACTGAGCGCTGCCACCGGAGACCCACGTGTCGTCGACAACCAGGACATCGGCACCGGCGACCGGATCGCCCACGCGCACCCAGCCTGGGTTAACGCCCCGGGTGTGGATCGCCCGTGGCACGACGGACAGCCGCACCAGGGGCAGGGCGACGCACGACCGGACCAGGCCGGCAAGCGGATGGTCACCCGGGCGGCCCTGCCCGCTCGGCACCACCGCGACGGCCGACGGCCCGCCGCGCATCCCCGCGGCCGCCCAGACCGAGCCGCCGCGGCCGGCCAGGAACGCGCCAAGCATCTCGCGGAGCCGCGCCCCGGCCGCCGCGACCTCCGCCGCCGCGACGCGATCCGACTTGTACCTGCGCAGGTCGGCGGCGAGCGGCCCGCCACGCACCGCGTACCCGATCGGCGCGACAGCGTCCGCGAGCAGCCCGCCGGCCTGGCTCAGCGCCAGGTCACACTGGTAACACCGGGCAAAGCCAGCTCCAACCGGTCCCCGGCAAGTTCGGCAGACCACACCCCGATGCTAGGCCCGCCTGCCGACATCCAATGATGGTGGACGTTCGGGCACACCAGACTGTGCCCAAACGTCCGTCGTCTTTGGTAGCGTGCTTAACCCCTTGGTCAGGTGGGCGGGGCAGAATGGTGCCGTGCATACTGAGGCCGCTGAGCGGGACCCTGAGCCTGAGATCAGGACACTTTCTAGTAGCGTCGTCTATGCCGACAACTGGACGCAGCTGCGCCGGGACGAGATCGAGCGGTCCGACGGGTTCACGGGAACCTACGCGGTCGTGGAGCGCGATAACTTCGCCCTGGTGATCCCCGCGGAGAACGGCGGTTTCCACCTTGTCGAGGAGTACCGCTATCCCCTGGGCCGGCGTGGCTGGTCATTCCCGCAGGGCAGCTTCCCGAAGGGCGGCGCGGGCGGGACCTCGGAGGTGCTGGCGCGCACCGAGCTCGCCCAGGAGACGGGGCTGCGCGCCGGGCAGCTGAGGCGGCTTGGCGTGCTGGCCGTGGCCCACGGCATGTCGGACCAGTACGGCGAGCACTGGCTGGCCACGGAGCTTACGCAGGGCGAGCCCGACCTTGAGCCGGAGGAGCTTGGCCTGCGCCACGAGTGGGTGCGGAGAGAAGATTTCGAGGCCATGACGCGCGACGGCCGGATCGTGGACACCTCCACGCTGGCCGCCTACGCGTTCCTGCTGATGGCCGAGCGCCGCGGCGAGGTCACCCTGCCCTAGGTCTCTTGGCGTGAACCGTTCAGCTGGGCGAAGATGTCGCCGCGCTCTTCGACGCGGGCGAGGACGTCGGGTGCGGTGAAAAACAGGTCAGCCACGTCACGGCACGCGCCGACCTCGTCCCAGGTGACCGGGGTCGACACGGTCGGGTGTTCCCTGGCGCGGAGCGAGTAGGGCGCGACCGTGGTCTTGGACCCGTTGTTCTGCGACCAGTCGATGAGTACCTTGCCTGGGCGCAGGGACTTGGTCATCCGGGAGACGACCAGCCGGGGAAGGTCACGCTCCAGCCGCTCCGCGAAGTCCTTCGCAAGCGCGCTCGCCTGCTCGGCGGTCATGCCGCGGCCGGAAATGCTCGCATACAGCTGCAGCCCCTTGCCGCCCGAGGTCTTCGGCAGCGCGTCAAGATCAGCGTCCGCCAGTACCGGCCGGAGCGCCTCCGCCACCCGGCAGCAGTCCACGATCGTGGCCGGCGCCCCCGGGTCAAGGTCGAAGACCAGCAGGTCCGGCTCCAGCCCATGTTCCGGGGCGGGCTTACCGGCTCCTTCGGCCGGGGCGGGGAAGCGCCACATCGGGACGTGCAGCTCGAGGGCGGCAAGGTTAGCCGCCCACATCAGCGTGGGCAGGTCGTCGAGCACCACGTACTCGATCGGCTCGCCAGGCGAACGGGAGCGGGAGCTGCTCGACACGATCTCTTCTGTGCGCACCCAGTCCGGCCGGCCGGCGGGCGCGTGCTTGGCGAAGAACGACTCGCCGTCCACGCCGTCTGGGTAGCGCTTGAGCGTCATCGGGCGGCCGGCGACGTGCGGCAGCAACACGGCGGAGATCCGCTGGTAGTAGTCGAGAACCTCGGCCTTCGTGAACCCGTCCGCCGGATAGAGCTCCTTGGCCAGGTTGGTCAGGGTGAGGTCCCTGCCGTCCACCTGAACCGCGATCTTGTCGGCTGCGGGCATCCACGCCTCCCAGGCTCTACGTCTCGCGAATCACGTCCGCGGGATCCTTGTCGTCGCGGAGCCCCTGATAGGCGGGGGCGATCATGCGGCCGGCCCGGGTCCAGCGGTCAAATGTCACCTCGATCACCAGCCGGGGCTCTACCCAAACCGCCGGACGGGCATACTCGGATGGTACGGGGCCATCGAACGGGCTGTCCGGCCGACGCAGCGGCTCAAGCCGCCGAGTTAGCATCCGCAGGGTCTGGTCGGAGAACCCGGTTCCGACATGACCGCAGTAGAGCAGTTGTCGCGCGCCGCCGGCCCCAGTCTCGTAGTAGCCGATCAGCAGGGAGCCGATGAGCCCGGTCCTGTTTCCCTTGCCCGGCTTCCACCCGGCTACGACGACCTCCTGACTGAGCAGGTTCTTGATCTTGCGCCAGCTCCCAGACCGGCTGCCCGGCTCGTACGCCGAGTCGAGCCGCTTGATCACCACGCCTTCGAGCCCGTTGGCGACGGAAGCGGACAGGACCGCCGCCAGGTCCTCGCCGGGGAACGTGGGCGGGGAGAGCCAGCTGCCCCCGTTCGGGATGATGCCTTCGAGTATCTTCCTGCGCTCCGCGTACGGGAGGGCCGTCAGCGGGCGCCCGTCGAGCTGCAGCACGTCGAACGCCAGGTAGGTGACCGGGGTCAGCTCCGCCAGCCGGACGGCCTGGGCAGGCGACGAGACGTGCATCCGGGGCTGGAGGGCCTCGAAGTCGGGGCGGCCGCCGGAGAAGGCCACGATCTCGCCGTCGAGCAGCGCCTGCTTGCGCGCGATCGCGTGGCCGAGCCCGGCGACCTCGGGATACGTGGCGGTGATGTCCTTGCCGGTCCTTGAGGCGAGCCGGAGCCGGCCGGCCTCGATGAACGCCAGGGCGCGGACGCCGTCCCACTTGAACTCCACCGCCCACGCCCCGAGGTCGCGGGAGGGCGGTTCACCTGGCGCGGCGAGCATCGGCGTCAGCGTCGCGGGCAGCGGCAGCCGCTCGCGGTGGATCATCCAGTTCTTGCCGCCGGTGGCGAACAATACGTACCCGCCGGCCAGCCGCTCGCCGTGCAGGTTGACCTTGACTTCGCGCTCGTCCCACTTGAGGACCTCGTAGGTGCCGTGGTCCCAGATCGTGACCGCGCCCGCACCGTACTCGCCGCGCGGGATCTCGCCGTGGAACCCGCCGTATTCAAGTGGGTGGTCTTCGGTGTGCACCGCGAGGTGGTTGACCCCTGGGTCGTCGGGGACGCCCTTGGGCAGCGCCCAGGACACCAGCACCCCGTCCCGCTCCAGCCGGAAGTCCCAGTGCAGCCGCCGTGCGTGGTGCTCCTGCACCACGAAGATCCCGGCGGAGCCGCCGCCTGGGCCTGTAGCGCCTGGCGCCGCCGGCGGAACCGCGGGGACGGGTTCAGGCGTGCGCGACGCGTCGCGCTTGCCTCGGTACTCCGCGAGCGGGTCCACTAGGAGTGAGTACCCGCGCAGCGGCACCCCTTACCGGGAAGCACGGGCTACACCGGGAAGCACGGGCTACCAGCGGCGGCGGGTGGCATAGGAGTGGTTCCTGATGGCTTCCAGTCCCTCGGGGTGCTCGAAGATCGAGTTGACCGCGACCCGGCCGGGACCGATAAGACGGACCAGGATGTTCCGGTAGTCCCAGTTAGTCCGCCAGAAGGCGAAGCCCATGTTCCTCGGGTACTCCAGGTGCAGGTGAACCCGGACGGACACGTCGTGGTAGATCAGTGAGCTCGGCTGGACGAGCAGTGACTCGCCCTGCCGCAGGTCGCGGATGAACGCGTTGCCAGGAGCGTGGAGCAGCAGCATCCCCGGCCGGTCGGCGGCGGTGAAGACGTCACCGTACTGGCCCATCGGGTAGTGAGTCTCCTGCTCGTCCTGGTCACCCGTCACGAACCAGACGTCGTTGCTGCTCCAGTCGTAGCGGATGTTTCCCGTCGCGGTCAGGAACCGGTGCTCCTTGACCCACATCGACTGGCCGTGCTGCAGCGGGAGCGCGATGACCTCGCCGGCGTGGTTGTCGGACAGCGCGATGTGACCAGGCCCGTGCGCCTCAACCATGATCATCGGCAGGCCGGCCATCATCCGCTTCCAGCCGCCGCGCATGGACATGGTCTGGAGCCGGGTGGCCGGGTCCGCCCAGAGCAGCACGTGGTGCGAGAAGTAGACCATCTCGGCGGGCGCGAGGTTGAACTCCGCGATCGGGACCGTCGTGCCCGCAATCTGGCAGTGCGACTGGCCGAACTGGAGCTTCGCCATGTCCTTGATCGGCGGCTGCTCGATCCAGCCTGAGTCGCTGACGCTCTCCCTGATGTCGACCGGGGCGCCGCACAGCGGGCAGGTCGGCTGGCTCGGGTCGCTTGGCTGCCTGCAGTACTGGCAGACGTAGGTGTTCATTCGCTGGACCCGTGGTGGTGGTACATGGACTGGATGCCGACCCGGCCGGGGCCGGTCATCTCGGCCAGGTACATGCCGTGCCGCATGAACCCGGTCTTCAGCGGCATCTGCACGGCGTTCATCGAGACCGTGGAGTCCTTGTAGAGGAAGCCGCCCGGCTCGACGAGGATCTTCTCTCCCGGCTTGAGGATCCGTTCGAGGACGTTGCCGTTGCCGTGCAGCATCAGCAGTCCAGGGGACTGGGCGGTGACGAACCGGTCCATGAACATGCCGCTGCCGCCGTGCAGCAGGTTCACCAGGCCCTTGATCCGGACGAACGAGTACTGGATGGAGTGCGAGGCGAGGAGGAAGGCGTGCTCGCGCACGTCGAGTTCCATGCCGGGGTGCAGCGGCAGGACCACGAGCTCGCCTGGCGCGTCCCTGGAGAACGCGATCCTGCCCGGACCGTTGGCCAGCGTCACGATGTGCGGCATGCCGCCGAGTGAGCGCTTCGGGCCGTTGGTCGGCAGCGAGGACAGCGGGACCGACTCGTCCTTCCACAACAGGATGTGATGCTCGAAGTAGATACCGTCCTGCGGGGAGAGGGAAATCTCCGCGACGGGGACCAGCTCGCCCTCAACCTGGCAAGTGCTTGCCGAGAAGCGGAACTCGGTCATGTCGCGCAGCCGCGGCGCCTCGCGCCACCCGGAATCGCTTACCTTGTCCCGGACGTCAAGCGGAGCGCCGCATGTCATACACGTGGTGGTTCCTAGTTGATTTTGTGCCTTGCACCACCCGCACTGGATTGCTTCCACGGCACGAAACATAGCAGTTCAGGGCAAGCTTCCGCTGCTAGTAGGCCTTTAGTTCTCTTTGACCTTGTATCGTTTCTCCATGGCACTGTTCTCGCGGGAATTCATCGCGGTACCTGATGATCGGAAGGGCCAGATCGTATTCAAGTGGCCCGATGTCACGATCCGTCGCTTCACGCACGCGATCGTCAACGCCGACGAAGTGGCGATGTTCGTCAACACCGGCCAGGTCGTGCAGACCATGGGGCCGGGCCGGCACCCGATCGACGCCGACGAGCTGCCGGGCCTGGGCGGGATCATCGACTTCGCCACCGGCGGCAACGCCTACCGCGCCGAGCTGTACTTCGTCGGCACCCGCGAGTACACCGGGTTCCGCTTCGGCGGCCGCGTCGATGACGTGCAGGACGGGCGCACCGGCCTGGTCGTGACGCTGCGGGTCTTCGGCGAGTACGCGCTGCGCGTGATCGACCCGGCGCGGCTGGTCACCAACCTGACCGCCACCGTTGACGTGACCGACAACGAGCGGATCGCCGGGTGGGTCAGCGAGCAGCTGCTCAAGGTGCTGCGCACCAACGTCACGACGCAGGTGGTCGCCAACGGGTGGCCGATCCTCGGCTTGTCTGTGCACTCGCCCGAGATCGAGCAGGCCGCGATCACCTCGACGAACGGGCAGCTTGAGTCCTACGGGCTCGCGCTGTCCCGGATGGGCAACTTCGACATCAACCTGGCGCCCGAGGACGAAGCGCAGCTCAAGCAGCTCGCCAAGGACACCTCTTACTCCCAGCTCGCGGGCGGGTTCCAGCAGTACGCGGCAGGCGAGATGGCGCTCGGCGCCGGGCAGGGCATGGCCCAGGGCGGCGGCGCGACGGAGGGCGCGTTCCTCGCGGCCGGCTTCGCGCTGCCCGGGATGAT
>JAWWPV010000374.1:0-6300 GCA_033854775.1 Trebonia sp. | reverse complement strand
CAGGGGATCGGCGGCGCGCTGATCATGGCGAACAGCGGCGCGGTGATCGCCGACCTGTACCCGAGGGAACAGCGCGGCCGCGCCTACGGGTTCACCTCGCTTGGCTGGACGATCGGTGCGGTGCTCGGCGTGGTACTCGGCGGGCTGATCGTCACGTACGTCTCGTGGCGGTGGATCTTCTGGATCAACGTGCCGACGGGCGTGCTCGCCATCGCGGGCGCCCTGCGCGTGCTTCACGACAAGGGCGAGCGGATCCGCCAGCGGCTCGACCCGCTCGGCATGATCACCCTCGGCCTCGGCCTGTTCGGCGTGCTATGGGCGATCACCAAGCTCGGGAACGGGCCGTTCGACGCCTCGACCGCCGGCTACCTCATCGGCGGCCTGGTGCTGATCGGGGTGTTCGTCTTCATCGAGTCACGGGTCACCGCGCCCATGCTGCCGCTGCGCATCTTCAAGGTTCCGACGATGGCGGCGTCGCTGTGCGCGTCCCTCTTCCAGGGCCTGGCCAGCTTCGCGGTGCTCTTCCTGCTGCTGATGTACCTGCAAGGGCCGCGCGCGCTGTCGCCCATCCACGCGTCGCTGCTGCTACTGCCCGGCTACCTGATCGCCGCCGGGGTCAGCATCTACGCGGGCCGCCTGGCCGATAAGTACGGTGCCGTAGTGCCGGCGACGGCGGGGCTCGCCCTGCAGGTCGTCTCGCTGCTGCTGTACGCACAGCTCACCAACACGACCCCGCTGTGGTGGATCGTCTGCATCGGCGCGGTCAACGCGGTGGGGGCGTCGCTGTTCTTCCCGGCCAACAGCTCGGCGATCATGAAGGCGGCACCGCCGGACATGTTCGGGATCGCGTCCGGGATGATGCGGAC
Source organism: Trebonia sp. (assembly GCA_033854775.1). GTDB lineage: Bacteria > Actinomycetota > Actinomycetes > Streptosporangiales > Streptosporangiaceae > Trebonia. Next base: position 5,434 of record JAWWPV010000374.1, on the reverse strand, counting down.
CTTCTCGAACGTCGGGATGGTGTTCTCGTTCTCGGTGGCCATCCTGGTGGCGTCGCGGTCTATCTCACGGCAGCTCGCGTTCGCGATCTTCGTGGGCACGACGTCGCTGCACGGGCGCCTGGCGTCGGCGTTCACCACCGGCCTGCACGCGGCGTTCTACGAGTCGGTGTCCTTCATGGTGATCGCCGCGATCCTGTCCGCCATCCGCGGCGGCGGGAAGAAGAAGACGACTACCGCCGGCCCTTCCTGACTACAGCCAGCCGTTCCTGACGCCGTCGACGGCGTCATCGGCGGGGGCGGTGCCGAGTTCGCCGGCGCGGACCTTGTCCAGCATCATGCTGGCCGCGCCGACGATCGTGGGTGCCATGTCCTTAAGGCTGCCCGCGTCGGAGGGGTCGGCGACGTCCTGCGGTACTTCCGCCCGGTCGAGGATTCCCGGCAGGTCGGCGAGCTGGCCGGCGAGCCAGCCGAGCGGATCCTGTGACAGCTCGCGCAGGAAGACGCGGGAGACCGGGTCCCATTTCTCGGTGAACTTCGGGTGGTGGTGCGTGCGGTTGAAGCTGCCGGGCTTGCCGTCTACCGACTCGAGTAGGTCCACCCGCCAGATCGGCGTGCCGACCGCGATCGGGACGGCCGAGTAGATCGAGCTCTTGAGCTCGCCGCGGTCGATGGCCCGCAGCTCAAGCCGGACGCCGTGCTCGGGGCCCTCCTGGCCCTTGTGCGGGTGAGGGTCGAGGAAGTAGAGGTCGCCGACCACAACGCCGACTTTCTCGAAGACGAAGGCCTGGAGCATGTGACCACCCATCAGAGTTGCTGGCCGGGCGCGGCGACGCCGTAGCGCCTTTTCCATTATCGCTTCCACTATCGCCCGGCCGGCGACGGGCGTCTAGCGCCGGCCGACGTGACCTACTTCTCCCACTGCGGCGTGCCGTAGACGTGGACCTGCGTGCCCGGGGTCTTGACCATCTTGTAGAAGATGTACGAGACGATCATGGGGACCCGGACGCAGCCGTGCGAGGCCGGGCCGACCGGCACGTAGGTGTCACCGTGGATGGCGTAAACCGTGCTGATGAAGAACACCGGGTTGTACATCTCGCCGAGCGGCACCTGGACCCAGCCGGGCATGAACACGGTGGTGTTGTACGTGCCGTTGGGGGTGACCGCCTGCGCGCAGCCGTAGCTGCCGCAGTTGTAGTAGTAGCCACCGCCGCTGGAAACGTGGCTGATCAGCTCGATCTTGTTGTTCTTGAACAGCACGAGCACTTCGAGTGCCTGGCTCACCTCCACGCGGGTGGCGCGCTTGCCCGCGTAGGAAGGCGACTTGTAGGTCCTGGGGTGTACCAGCGCCCGCTTGGTAGCCGCGTCGACCACGCCGGTCACCTTGACGCCGTTGATCTCCTGGAAGGCCCAGAGCGCCGCCTGGGTGTTGCCGCCGAACTGGCTGTCGATCGTGCCCAGGTAGTACTTGAGCGAGGAAAGCCGCTCCTGGAGCGCCTTGACGTCCGCGCCCTTCATGCCAGGGGCCAGGTCGCGCTTGGGCGGTGTGTAGGCCGCGGGTGCCGTCACGCTGGTGGTGGTAGTGGCGGGCACGCTGGTGGTGGTAATGGCCGGGGCAGCCGGCGCCGCAGGCTTGGCGAAGGCCGCCGGAGCGGCGGGGGCCGTCTGTGCCGTGCACGCGGTCACCGTGATCGCGGCTGCCGCCAGCGCGGTCGCGCCGATCGTTGCGAGCTTCCTACCGTGCGTCCGCGCCATGTCCGTCCCGTCCCTCATAGCTGAATCATCTTGCCTAGTGGACGTCTCAGCCAGCCCTGGCGTTGCGTGTTTGGGCAACGAAACCTGCGCTCCGCGCTGGCCGCCCGCGTCAGCGCAGTTGACCAGGGTGGCTAGCTACTGGAGCCCGGCCCGGACGGACGTGATGCGCTGCGTGTTGAAGCCGAGCCAGTGCATCCGGCCCACGTAACGGGCGTGTTCCACCTTGATGCAGCGGTCCATGATCACCGTCAGCCCGCCGTCCTCCGCGATCTTCGCGCCCTCGGCGTTAATCACGCCGAACTGGCACCAGAGGGTGCTCGCGCCGATCGTCACGGCTTCCCTGGCGATCCCAGGCAACGCGGCGGGCGCCCGGAAGACGTTCACGACGTCCACCGGCACGGGCACGTCAAGCAGGCTCGCGTAGGACTTTTCGCCGAGGATCTCCGTCTCGCGCGGGTTAACGGGGATGACCTGGTAGCCGTGCCGCTTCAGGTAGTAGCCGACGAAGTAGCTTGCCCGCAGCTGGTTGCTCGACAGGCCCACGATCGCGATCGTGCTGGCGGTGTGCAGCACGCGCTGGATCGTCAACGCGTCCTGGTACTTACTGAGATCGGTCATGCCGTCGTCACCCTCTTTCCCGTTGTCGCGGCCACCAGCGCGAAGCCCTGCTCCAGGTCCCAGATCAGGTCAGGGACGGACTCGGTGCCGACCGACAGCCGCACCGTCCCGGGCCCGACGCCCGCCGCCCGCAGTTCATCATCGCTCAGCTGGCGGTGCGTCGTGCTGGCGGGATGGATGATCAGGCTCTTCGCGTCGCCGACATTCGCCAGGTGGGACCAGAGCGAAACGCCGCGGATGAGGTCCTGGCCGCCCGCCCGGCCGCCGGCGCAGTCGAACGAGAACACCGCCCCGGCCCCGAGCGGCAGGTACTTCTCCACGAGCAGCTGGTACTTGCTGCCAAGCAGGCCGGGGTAGGTCACGTTCGACGCCAGCTCGTGCGCCTGCAGGAAGGCCGCGACCTCCCGGGCGTTGGCGACGTGCCGCTCCATGCGGAGCGACAGCGTCTCAAGCCCCTGAAGGAACAGGAAGGCGTTGAACGGCGAGAGCGCCGCGCCCAGGTCGCGCAGGGTCTCGGCGCGGAGCTTCATCAGGTAGCCGTACGTTCCGAACGTCTCGTGGAACTGAAGGCCGTGGTACGCCGGCGACGGGTCCGCGACCACGGGGAACCGGCCGTTGGACCAGTCGAACGTGCCCGCCTCGACCACGACGCCGCCGATGGAGGTGCCGTGCCCGCCGATGAACTTGGTCGCCGAGTGGATCACGATGTCGGCGCCCCACTCGATCGGGCGGCACAGGTACGGCGTCGCGAACGTGTTGTCCACGATGAGCGGCAGTTCATGCTCGTGCGCGATGGACGCCACCGTCTCAAGGTCGAGCACGTTCCCCGCGGGGTTGCCGATCGTCTCGCCGAAGAACGCCTTCGTGTTCGGGCGGACCGCTTGCCGCCACGCGTCCGGGTTGTCCGGGTCGACCCACGTCAGCTCGACGTTCATCTTGCGGAGCAGGTGCTTGAACTGGTTCACCGTCCCGCCGTAGAGCGCGGCGGACGAGACCACGTGGTCGCCCGGCTCAAGCAGCGTGAAAAGCGCGGCGGCCTGCGCGGCGATGCCGCTGGCGAACGCGACCGCGCCGGCACCGCCCTCAAGGTTCGCCACGCGCTCCTCGAACACCGCGACGGTCGGGTTCATGATGCGGGAGTAGGTGTTCCCGTACTCCTGCAGGTTGAAGTACGCCGCTGCGGATTCCGGGTCCTCGAACACGTAGCTGGTCGTCTGGAAGATCGGCACCGCCCGCGCGCCCGTGTTCGGGTCGGGCCGCTGCCCGGCGTGCAGTTGCCGTGTCTCGAATCCGAACGCCCGGTCTTCTTCGACGCGGCCTCGGCGGGTCGAACCTCCGGGGGGTGACTGGTTGTCGGTCATGGACTCATCTTCCTCGGTGCTCGCCCAAGAACTGGCGGATGATGGGGGTCTGCCGCGCCTCTTCAAGCAGGAAGCAGTCGTGCCCGTACGGCGCATCGATCACCTGGAACTCAACCGGCTTGCCGAGCGCCTGGAGCGCGTCGGCGACCTCTTCCGACGCGGACGGCGGGTACAGCCAGTCGGAGCTGAACGCTATCAGCAGCGTCCGCGCGGAAACGCCCTCGAGTGCCTGGCCGAGCGACCCGCCGTGCTGTCGCGCCAGGTCGAAGTACGTCAGCGCGCGCGAGGTGTAGAGGTAGGTGTTCGCGTCGAACCGCTTGACGAACGACCCGGCCTGGTGCCGCAGGTAGCTCTCGACCTGGAACTCCGCCTCGGTGATCGTGTAGCGGATGTCTTCGCCGGACTGGAGTCTCCGCGCGAACTTGTCGTCGAGGGCCTGCGCGGACAGGTAGGTGACGTGGCCGACCATGCGGGCCACGCCCAGGCCGGCCTCCGGCGCGGCGCCCGTGCCGTAGTAGTGGCCGCCCTGCCACGCCGGGTCGCGCATGATCGCCTCACGCGCGATCGCGTTCCACGCGACGCCCTGCGGGTGGAGGGCATGCGTGCTTGCGATCGCCACGATGGCATCGACCTGATCGGGAAACAGGATCGCCCACTCCAGCGCCTGCATCCCGCCGAGTGAGCCCCCGGCCACCGCCGCGATGCGCTCGATGCCCAGCTCGTTAAGGAACGCTCGTTCGGTCCGCACCATGTCCGCGACGGTGATCACGGGGAAGTCGGCGCCGTAGGGCCTGCCCGTCGCCGGGTTGGCCGACGATGGCCCGGTCGTGCCGCGGCAGCCGCCGAGCAGGTTCGTGGCGACGACGTAGAAGCGGTCGGTGTCGAACGCCTTGCCCGGGCCGATCATCCCGTCCCACCAGCCAAGCCCCTTGTCGGCCGTGCCGTCGCGGTCAGTGGCGCCGAACCCGTCGCGGGTGCTCTCGGCGGGCGGCGTCTTCGCGATGCCCGCCGCGTGGGCGTCGCCGCTCAGCGCGTGGCAGACCAGGATGACGTTGTCCCGCCGGGGTGACAGGGTGCCGTAGGTCTCGTACGCTACGCGAATCGGGTGCAATTCCCGCCCGCAGTCGAGCCGCACCGGCCCAGGCAGGTCGAGGTACTGGGTTTCGACAGTGCCGACAGAACTGGTTGGGCCGACCGAGCCGGCCGCGAGCGTCGAGGCGGGCTCTGCCATACGGGCTATGGTAACGCGCCAGGTTCAGTGTATTGTCAAGTATCCCCATAAGGTAAATGGGGAAATAGGAGAGGGGATGGGGCGACATGACCGCAGTTGCTGACAACGGAGTCAACGTGCAGGCACTCCTCGACGCGCGCGAGGTGCTGAAGGGCGCGCCGGAGGCGGCCCAGTTCACCTGGCGGGCATCCTCTAAGTGGCAGGGGGGCGTCCACACCTCCGTCACGGTCAGGGACTACTTCGGCCTCGGCCAGGAGCAGAGCCACAAGCAGGAGTCGGTCTTCGAGGCCGACCACCCCGAGGTTTTCGCGGCGGAGGACAACGGCATCACGCCGATCGAGTACCTCCTTGTCGGCCTGGCGAGCTGCCTCAGCGCGGGCGTGGCGTCCGTCGCGCAGAACCGCGGCATCCAGCTGCGCTCGGTCGAGGCGGTCGTCGAGGGCGCGCACGACATTCGTGGCATCCTCGGTGC
>JAWWPV010000373.1:0-3653 GCA_033854775.1 Trebonia sp. | reverse complement strand
CGGCTTCCGCCTCCGGGTGCGCGCCCTTGGCCGGGCGGCGGCGGCGCGGCGGCGCGGTCACCCCGTCGGCGAGGCGCCTGGCGGTCACCCGGAAGCCGGTGTGCGCGATCATCCGGTGGTCAGGACGGACCGCGAGGCCGTCGACGTGCCAGCCCCGGTTGAGGGTCTCCCACGCCGCGGGCTCGAAGAACCCGCCGTGCGCCCGCAGTTCCTCGACCACGCGCGACAGCTGGGTCGTGGTCGCCACGTAGCAGCAGATCAGCCCGCCGGGGATGAGGGCGCGCGCCGCGCCGGCGACGTTGTCCCACGGGGCGAGCATGTCGAGGATCACCCGGTCAAAGCTGGTGTCATCCGGGGGGACGACCCCCCAGTGCCCGCCGGTGTCGGGCCCGCCCCCGGCGGACGGCGCCTCCCCGGCCTGCCCGGCCTCCCCGGCCTCCCGGGAGTCCCGGTACAGGCGAGAGTAGGCGGCACCCGTTCCGAGTGATGGATCGAGGGCTACCCGCGCGGACAGTTCGCCGGGGACCAACCGCCACCACGGGGGGACCTCCCCGAAATATTTCCTCACGTTCTCGCGGGCGATCTCGGCGAAGTCCGCGCGGGCCTCAAAGGACACCAGCACGCCGTCCGGGCCGATCGCGCGCAGCAGCCAGCAGGACAGCGCGCCTGAGCCCGCGCCGGCCTCGAGGACCCTGGCGCCGGGGAAGACGTCGGCGTAGGCGAGGATCTGGGCCGCGTCCTTCGGGTAGACGATCGTGGCGCCGCGCTTCATGGCCAGCGTGTAGTCGGCGAGCAGCGGGCGCAGCGCGACGTAGGCCGTGCCGCTTGAGGCGGTGACCAGGGAGCCTTCCGGCTGGCCAATCAGGTCGTCGTGGCTCAGCGCCCCGCGGTGCGTGTGGAACGTCCCGCCGGGGCTGAGGACTATCTGGTGCATGCGGCCCTTGGGGTCGGTGAGCTGCACCTGGTCACCAGCCGCGAACGGGCCTCGCTGAACTCTCGCCTTCACGGCGCACAGAGTACTTGTAAAGCAGAGCGCACTGGGATTAGACGCCGGCGAAGACCTGGTCGAGGTCACGGGTGGCGAGGACGCCGAAGACCTGGCCGGTCGAGTCGACGAGCAGGTACTCGGTGGCCGGGGCGCGGCGGATCGCGTCGAGCAGGGCCATGCCCTGGAGGTCGGCGTTGAGGACGAGGCTCGGGTCGATGCTCCTGGCCATCGAGCCCGTCTCGACCCAGGGCCTGCGCTGCGGCGGTGTCGCCGTCACGGCAGCCTCGTTGACGATCGCGATCGGCTTGCTGTCGTGGTCGATGACGACGATCGCGTGGGCGCCCGCCTCGTCGGCCTGCCTGATCGCCTCCGCCAGCGGGGTGCTCGCGGAGACCGAGATGGCCTTGCGCGCCAGGCGCCGGGCCTGGAGGGCGGGCAGCCGCTCGCGGAACCTGGTGGCCTTGATCGACTGGGTCGCGCCCGTCCACATGAACGCGGCGATGACCACGACCCAGATCATGCTGACGATGTCGCCGCCGGCGAGGCGGCCGGAGAAGAACGGGATCGCGAGCAGCGCGAGCGCGAGGCCCCTGCCGACCCAGGCCGCGGCGATGGTGGCGGTGGTCGGCTTCTTCGTGATCTTCCAGATGACGGCCCGCAGCATGCGGCCGCCGTCGAGCGGCAGGCCTGGCAGCAGGTTGAAGATGCCCACGATGATGTTGGCCACCATGAGCTGCCTGATCAGCGCGCCGGTCACGCCGTACGGGGCGACCTGTACCAGGCCCCAGCCGATCGCCGCTAGAACCAGGGAAAGCGCGGGGCCCGCGCCGGCCACGGCGAACTCGCGGCCGGGGGTCGGGGCCTCCCGCTCGATCTCCGAGACGCCGCCGAGCGGGTTGAGCACGATGCGGCGGACCGGCAGGCCGTAGGCCCTGGCCACGACCGAGTGGGCCAGCTCGTGCACGAGCACGGAAGCGTAGAGCAGGACCACGAAGGCGGCGGCGACGATGTACCTGGTGTTGCCGCTGATGGTGCTGGACAGGTCGTTGGCGTAGATGATGCTGAAGACGCCGGCGATGATGAACCAGTACGGCGAGATGTAAACGGGGATGCCAAATGGCCGTGCCACGATAATGCCGTGCTGCCCCCGGTTGGACTGCTCGCGCCGGTCTGGCTGCTCCTCCTGGCCACTTGCCACATCCCCGATGCTACGTGCATCCGGCGGCAGCACGGGTCTCTGCGCGGGATGGGGCGGCTTTTTGGAGCAGGTCCACAGCTATCTGGCGGCGCGGTCGCAGGCGCCCGCCGCGGGCCGCAGGGAAATAACAAAAAATGTCGGTGGGCTGCCCTACGGTGGCGGATGTGGACATCGAAAACGCGGTTGACGACCTGGACGCGCGGGCCTCCTTCGGCGTCGCGGGCGATCCGCCTTCGGCGTTGTCGCCGTCGCGCGCGTCGGACTTCATGACCTGCCCGCTGCTGTACCGGTTCCGGGTCATCGACCGCATTCCCGAGCCGCCGACCCCGGCGACGGCGCGCGGGACCCTGGTGCACGCGGTGCTTGAGCGGCTGTTCGACCGGCCCGCCGCGGAGCGGACCCCCGCCGCCGCGGCGGACATGCTCGAGCCCGAGTGGGTGCGGCTGTGCGACGGGAACGCTGGGCTCGCGGAGCTGTTCGCCCAGGCCGAGGAGGAGGAACGGGCGCGGTTCATCGCCGACGCGCACTCGGCCCTGGCGGGCTACTTCCGGCTCGAGGACCCGCGGCGGCTCGAGCCCGCGGAGCGAGAATGGTACGTGGAGGCGGAGATGCCGTCGGGGCTGCGGCTGCGCGGGTACGTCGACCGGCTGGACGTCTCGGCGGCGGGCGACATCCGGGTCGTCGACTACAAGACAGGCAAGGTGCCGCTCGAGGCCTACGAGGCGAGCGCGCTGTTCCAGATGAAGTTCGACGCGCTGGTGATCTGGCGGCTGCGCGGGGTGATCCCGCGGGTCCTGCAGCTCATGTACCTGTCGGGTAACGGCGAGGTGCTCCGCTACTCCCCCGACGAGGCGGACCTGCGCGCGACGGAGCGCAAGCTCGACGCGCTGTGGGCCGCGATCTCACGGGCGCGGGACACCGGGGACTGGCGGCCGCGGCCGTCCAAGCTGTGCGACTGGTGCCGGCACAAGGCGCTATGCCCGGAGTTCGGCGGGACGCTCCCGCCCCTGCCCGAGCGCGCGCTGCCGGGGGCCGCGCTCCCGGGGCCTGTGCTCCCGGGGCCTGTGCTCCCGGGGCCTGCGACGACGGCGGCCGCTTCGGCGGAGTCGTAGCGGAATCCGGCACGGCGACCGGGCCATTCGGGCCCGGCGCTCCGCCCTTCTTGTCGGACGTCATCGGAAATTCGTTTGACAGCTTGAGATTAGTCTCATGATACTAATCTCATGAATCTGACGCGGCTCATGGCGCTCGGCATCCTGGCGCGGAGCGGGCCGTCGCACGGGCACCACATCCGCCGGGTCGCCGACATTACCAACGTCGGCGAGTGGGGCGGGGTGTCGGTCGGCGCCCTCTACCGGGAGCTGCGCACGATGGAGCGCGAGGGCTTGGTCGAGGCGACCCGCACCGAGAAGGTAGGCAACCGGCCAGAACGGACGGTGTACGCAATCACCGACGAAGGCCGGCTGG
>JAWWPV010000372.1:0-2603 GCA_033854775.1 Trebonia sp. | reverse complement strand
CGGTTTTCTCTCGTCAACCAGACCTCGCGTAGAGGGCTGATGGACCGGGTATCTGAGTTCCCTGGCGCCGCGCAGGTCGCCCGCGTCAAGTGCCCCCGCGCTCATTCCCGCGGCAAGCGCCGTGACGCGGCCATTGCACCCGGCATGACGTCGTCGCTCTGCGCCGCGATAGGCCGGGGGCGGGGGCGGGGCCGGGGGCGGGAACGAGGGCGAGGCCGCGTGCGTTCTGCCTACGTGTTTGGGGTTGTGGTCCTCCGGCCGGGCCTCGCTGAGGAGAATGAGTTTTATGTATTCGGATATGGCTTACCGCGGGTATGCGACGCCGGGGCGGACGGCGACGTTGTTCGGGCAGACCATGGGGCTCGTCGCGCTGACGGCCGGGTTCTTCGCCGCCGGAGCGTACGCCGGGCGGAACCTGTCGCAGGGGGCGGCGATCGTCTCGTGGATCGAGGCCTTCGTGGTGCTAATGATCATGAACTTCACCGCGCGGCGGTCGGCGCCGGCGGCAACGGTGCTGCTGGTGATCTTCGGGGTGCTGATGGGGGTGGCGTCCGCGCCGACGCTCGTCTGGTACGCCACGACCAATCCGGCGATCCTGTGGCAGGCGGGCGGCGCGACGGCGCTGTTCATCGCTGCCTTCGGGACGTTCGGGTACCTGACCAACCGGGACCTGTCGGCGTGGCGGCGGATCTCGTTCATCGGGCTGCTTGTGCTGCTGCTGGCGGGAATCGTGCTGGTCTTCGTGCACATCCCGCACGCGTCACTGATCTGGGCCGTGCTCGGCCTCGTTGTCTTCGCCGGGCTGACGGCGGGCGACTTCCAGCGGCTGCGGAGGTCGCAGGGGCTGAACTCGGCACCGCTGCTCGCCGCGTCCATCTTCCTGGACGTCCTCAACGTGTTCTGGTTCTTCCTGCGGATCTTCTCCGGCTCTAGGGACTAGCCCACGCGGCGCCGACCCGCGGCACTGGCCCTCAGCACTGGCCCTCAGCACTGGCCCGCCAGATTTGTCGGATATATCCGGTGTCCCGGTAGGCTGCTGCGGTGACTACAGGGAGCGAGACCGCGATCTCCGTCGATGACCCGCGCAGGCCCGAGGTGCGGGCGCTGCTCGAGCGGCACCTGGGGTTCTGCCTGTCGGAGACGCCGCCCGAGCACAGCTTCGCGCTGGACGTCGACGGGCTGCTCGACCAGAGGGTCACGTTCGTCAGCTTCAGGGACGGCGACACGGTGCTCGGCGTCGCGGCGATCAAGGAGCTCGGCGCCGGGCACGCGGAGATCAAGTCGATGCACACGGTGGCGGAGGCCCGCGGGCGCGGGGTGGGCCGGGCGCTGCTCAGCCACCTGCTCGCCACCGCCCGGGCCCGCGGGTACCGCCTGGTGTCCCTCGAGACCGGCACCACCCCCGGGTTCGCCGCAGCGCGCGCCCTGTACGAGTCCGTCGGGTTCGCCCCCGCCGGCCCGTTCGCGGGCTACCCGCAGACAGACGACAACTGCTTCTACTCCCTGCCCTTGTAGCCGCGGCCCGGCTAAGAGCCCGGGGGCTCTCCGTCGCGCCGCCTTGCACAGCGCGATCCTTGCTGTTAGCGGTGATGTCCGTGCACTCTGTGGGTTCAGGGCGCGGAGGCGCGGGGCGCGCGACCGCCGACAGTCCCGCGTCCCCTCAGCTAGAGCGCTAACGTGGAACATTTGCACTAGGTGGAAACAAAGCATGCGCTACACGTGCGAAATTTCCATCGAGCGCAAAGTTTCCGCCTAGGGCCGCGGGCCCAAACGCGATATCCCCGACAAACCCGCTCATTCGGGGCGGCGGTGCCGGGCACAGGAAGGGCGTCGAGTAGGCGGGTGCCCGTGTACGCGGGTTAAGGGCGGGAGGACTGGTCGGCGGCCATCGCCAGCAGCTCGGCGGCGTGGGCCTGGCCGAACTCGGAGTCTTCCAGGCCGGCCAGCATGCGGGACAGCTCGCGGACGCGGGCCTCGTGGTCGAGGCGGATCACGCTCGTGCTGGTGATCGAGCCGTCGCTCGACTTGGTGACCACCAGGTGGTTATCGGCGAACGCCGCGACCTGGGGCAGGTGGGTGACGACGATGACCTGGGCGAGCCTGGCCAGCTTGGCGAGGCGGCGCCCGATCTCGACGGCGGACTTGCCGCCCACGCCCGCGTCCACCTCGTCGAAGACGAACGTCGGGACCGGGTCCGCGCCGGCGAAGACCACCTCGATCGCGAGCATCACCCGGGAAAGCTCGCCGCCCGAGGCGCCCTTGTGCAGCGGCAGGGCGGGCGCGCCTGGGTTGGAGGCGAGGCGGATCTCCACGTCGTCGGCGCCATGGGGCCCGGGCTCGCCGAGCGGGGTAAGGGCGACGGAGATCCGGGCATGCGGCATGGCGAGGGCGGTCAGCTCCGCGGTGACGTCGTCGGCGAACCGCTCCCCCGCTTCTTCGCGTAGCCGGGTGAGCCGGCCGGCCAGGTCGGTGACCTGCGCCGCCAGGTCCGCTTCCTCGGCGGTGAGCGCCGCGATCGTGTCGTCGTCGTTGTCGAGCTCGGTGACCCGGTCCGCGGCAAGGCGCGCCCACTCCAGGACGTACGCGGTGTCGTCAGGCTCCTC
>JAWWPV010000371.1:0-2562 GCA_033854775.1 Trebonia sp. | reverse complement strand
TACAGAGTCGCCATGCCGACTCCCGCGCGTCGCGAGATCTCGGCCATCGATATTTCGGCCTCCGGGTCGGCGAATGCGCTACGGGCGGCCGCAAGGATCTTCTCGCGGTTGCGCTCGGCGTCGGCTCGTCTTGGGGGTGCCGGGAACTGGTCCGGGGGCATCGGGACTCCAAGTGGACAGGCTATCCGGTATCCGCTACGGTGGATGTGGATAGGTTATCCGATTCTAGGCGGAGCTGAATCCCGCCCACATGCCGCGACTGACTCGCGGCGACTCAAGGAGTTCCCCATGGACTACCGGCCTCTGGGACGGACCGGCGTCTCGGTCAGCCAGATGTGCCTAGGCGCGATGATGTTTGGCGCCTTCGGCAACCCCGATCACGACGACGCGGTCCGGATCATCCACAAGGCGGTGGACGCCGGGATCAACTTCATCGACACCGCCGATGGCTACTCCGCCGGCGAGTCAGAGCAGATCGTCGGCACGGCGCTGGCCGATGGACGGCGCGAGAACGTGGTGCTCGCCGTCAAGTTCGGCCCTCCTTTCGACGAGGATCCCAACCACCGCGGAGCATCGCGGCGGTGGATCACCGAAGGGGTCGAGGGCTCGCTGCGCCGGCTTCGAACCGACTGGATCGACCTCTACCAAGTAGGCGTTCCCGATCCGAACACCGATATCGACGAGACCCTCAGCGCCCTGTCTGACCTCGTGCAAGCCGGCAAGATCCGATCCTTCGGCGCGTCAAAGGTCCCCGCCTCTGAGATCGTCGAGGCTCAGTGGGTCGCCGATCGCCGCGGCCACGGACGTTTTCGCACTGAACAGCCCCCCTACTCCATGCTGACCCGGGCGATCGAATACGACGTGCTGCCGACCTGCCAGCGCCACGGAATGGGCGTCATGACCTACAGCCCACTGGCAGGCGGCTGGCTGTCAGGCAAATACCGCAAGGGCCAGGAGGTCAGTGGGCCAGGCTCCGCCACGCGGTCGCGTCGCCTCCCAGCGCGCTATGACGCCAGCGACCCGTCGAACGCCGCGAAACTCGACGCTGCCGACGCGCTCGGCGCGCTCGCCGACGAGGCCGGGCTGACCCTTATCCAGATGGCAGTCGCGTTCGTCACCCGCCACCCCGCGGTCACCTCCGCGATCATCGGCCCGCGCACCATGGAGCACCTGGACACCTACCTCGCCGCCGACGGGATTCACCTCTCGAACGATCTGCTTGACCGCATCGACCAGATCGTTCCCCCCGCAGTCACGATCAACGTCGCCGACAACATGTGGAACATCGGCACGACGGCGCTGGACGCCGCATTCCGCCGCCGGTAGAGCAACCTCCCAGGGCATTGGCCACCTCCGCCACGCTGTCACCGCCCGCCACGTGCCCGGAGCATGTGCCCAGGACGCGACAGAGACCGTCACCAACCACGGAGCCGGTCCAACGAGCCGCATCCACCTGGGCGCTGCCGTGGCTCGGCACGCTGCCCGGCGTCGGGTACCTGCCCGACGCCGAGTCTCCCTCGTACGCCGGCACGCTGGACGTGCTGGGTGGTCTGGCCGATCTCCGGAGCGGTCAGTCCCGGCAAGCCAATCCCACGCCCGTGCCCCTGGGGACGCGGAGCGGAGCCCTCGGGAGCCCGCCTAAGCCAGCCGGTAGCGGATGTGGGTCGCGTTCTCCGACTCCCGGACCTGGGTCTGCTCCAGCCGGGGCAGCCGGGTACCGAGGTGCTCGAAGAGCCGGGTGCCCGCCCCGACCAGCACCGGCGCGATGTGCATCTGCATCTCGTCGGCCAGCCCCTCAGCCAGGAACTGCTGGATGAGGCGAGCGCCGCCGCCCACCGACACGGCCTGGTCACCCGCGGCCTCCCGGGCCAGCTCGAGCGTGGCGCGGATACCGCCGGTCACGAAGGTGTAGCTGGACTTCCCCACGGTCCGGACCGGGTGCGGGCGGCTGGTAACCACGAACACGGGCAGGTCGAACACGGACTCCTCGCCCCAGCCGCCGACCACGTCGTACATGCGCCGGCCCACGATGATCGCCCCGGCGGCCGCGAAGGTCTCGTCGAGCACCTCGCGGTCGACACCCGACGACTGGAACCGGGGACCGTCACGGTAGGTCCAGGGGCCGCCCATCACCCAGTTGTGGATCGGCTCGCCACCCTCCCCGAGCCCCCGGCCCAGGCCGTCATCGGGGCCGGCCACGAATCCGTCCAGGGACATTGAGATGTCCACCACGACCTTGGCCATGTCGCTGCGCCTCCTCGTACAGGGCTGGTCTCGTCACCATCGCCTCAGCAGTCAGACTCCCGGCCGCCCGCCAACTCATCGCTGCCCGCCCGCTGCCGGTACGCGGTGGCCTCGCCGGGCCTGGCCGTCCGCGGCAGCATCCGCCGGGCTGGGATCAGCGGCCTGACCGCGGTCAGGAACGCTTGATGGTGGCCAGCCAGGCCTGTGCTTCCGACGCACCCAGGAAGCTGACCGCGAACGTCTCGGCGGTAATACTGGCGATGTCCCAGCCGTCGCGGAACGCGGAGATCAGCTCGTCCTGGGTGATCCGGCGCGGCC
>JAWWPV010000370.1:0-7214 GCA_033854775.1 Trebonia sp. | reverse complement strand
GCGCACCTGTGCGCCGTCGCCCCGATCCCGGCCTCCCTGGCAGGGAGAGCGGCTGGCCGTGTGCCAGCCAGGTCGTCCGGCCGCGCGATCGCCGAGGCGCTGAACGGCAGTATGGTGCCGGCAGGCGGGGCGCCGGTGGGTACCACGCCGCAGGAGCCCGGCCTGTCCGGCGCGAGCACCACGCACCTGGTAGTGCCCGACGTGATCGCCTCCGTGGCCGGCGGGCTCACCCAGGCCGACCTGGGCAGGATCAAGAAGCTCGGCGGTGTCCGTGCGGTGCTGGCCATCGGCGGCGCGCGGATCACGGTCAACGGCGTGCGGCTCACCGTGCTGGCCGCACCGGCCGCCGCGCTGCGCCCGTGGACCCCGCCGACGACGGCGGCCAGCCAGCGGGTATGGTCCGCCTTCCAGTCCGGAGACCTGATCACCAGCGCGCAGGCCGCGGCCGCGGCCCACCTCGTCAACGGCGGCAAGTACCCGGTCGCCGCCGCGGTCAGCGCGCGGATCACCGAGGGCGGCACGGCGCTGCTCGGCGTGGCGGGCGTGGACGGGGTAGTCAACCAGGCGGAGGGCAGGAAGCTCGGCCTGGTCAGGAACGTTGCCGTGCTGGTGAACGCGCCCGCCGCCGACATGACGAAGCTCGTCAGCCAGGTTCAGGCCGCGCTCGGCGCGAGCGCGCGGGTCATCAGGCTCGCCCCCGCCGCGGTCTCCACCAGCCTCCCGGTGGACACCAGGGCACCGACCGGCCGCCCGGCGAACTACTTGCAGCTGTTCCAGGAGTCCGCCGCCAGGTACTGCCCGGCGCTGTCCTGGACGGTGCTCGCCGCGATCGGCCAGATTGAGTCCGCCGACGGCCAGAACATGGGTCCCTCCACCGCCGGCGCCCTCGGCCCGATGCAGTTCCTGCCGTCCACCTGGACGACCTGGGGCATCGACGGCTTCGGTGACACCGGTGCTCCGGACATCATGAACCCGTTCGACGCCGTCCCGAGCGCCGCCCGCCTGCTCTGCGCCGACGGCGCGGCCGCCGGAGGCACGGGCCTGCGGCAGGCGATCTTCGACTACAACCACGCCACCTGGTACGTCGACGAGGTCCTCACCCTGGCCACCGAGTACGCCCGCGAGTACGCCTAGATGAGAACGCCAAGGGCTGCCAGCGGCGGCGGGCACTTCATCCGGGCACAGACTCCGGGCACAGACAAGGTCACCCCGGGCACAGGCAAGGTCACCCGCGGGCGGGAGGTCTCTGGAAAGACCGCGGGTCAGGCGGGGCGGATATCGCCGCCTGTGTCACTCAATCGTGTTACCGGCCGGTAAATCCGGCCGGTAAATGCGGGCAAAGCGGGGCAATCCGCCGGTCGTCGCGGCGGTTTCCCGCGGATGACCCGCAATCACGGCACCCGGCCGCTAAAGCCCCTTGGACTCGATCATCTGGTCCTGCCCCGCACCTCGCGGCGCACCCACCCAGCGGAGGCCGCCTAGGTAGGTGAGCACCGCCAGCCCGCCGGACGCGGCCGCGAACGCGTAGCCCCAGCGCGCACCGAACGCGTCCAAGATGAACCCCGCCGCCGTCGCGCCGCACGCCACGCCGACGGAGATGCCGGTGGACAGCCACGACATCGCCTCGGTCGCCCGGCCCGGCCGGGAGGTCGACTCAAGCAGGCTGTACCCGGCGATCAGCGTGGGCGCGATCGTCATCCCGCACAGGAAGATCACCAGGGTCAGCACGAGCAGGTTCGGCATCGCCCAGAACGTGCACACGCCGGCCACGGTCAGCGGCAGGGTGATCGCGAGGCGGCGCCACGCGGGCGCGTGCCAGGTCCGTGACCCGTACCACAGCCCGCCCGTCCCGCTGCCGAGCGCGTAGCACCCGAGGATGACCCCGGCGAGCGCCTTGTGCCCGAAGCGCGTCGCGAAGGCGACCGTGCTCAGGTCGATCGAGACGAACATCGCGCCGAGGAACAGGTACGCGGGCACCAGCACGACGAGCCCGGGCGCGGCGAACCGGGAACGCCGGGGGCCGCGGGCCGTCCGGCGCAACGCCGACGCCGACACCCACGCCGACCCCGACCCCGACCCCGACCCCGACGCCGACCCGGTTCCCGGTGCCGTTGGTGCTGTCAGTATCGGCGCGACGGCGACGACCGCCGGCTCGGTCGACCGCTGCGCCGCGAACCACAGCGACCCGCCGAGAGCGCACAGGGCGGCGCACGTCACGCCGGCCGCCGGGTGCACCTGGGTGGCCAGCAGGGTCACCGCGGCGGGCCCGACCACGAAGCACACCTCGTCGGCCACGGACTCAACCGAGAACGCGGTGTGCAGCCGCGGCGACCCGGCGAGGAGAACCGACCAGCGGGCACGGGCCATGGGGCCGGTCTGCGGCATCGTGGCGCCGCCGGCGATGGCGCAAAGGAACAGCGTCCAGTCGGGGGCGCGGAGCGTGACGGCGGCCGCAAGCCCGGCGACCGACAGGGCGAAGATCACGGTCACGGGGATGAGCACGCGATGCTGGCCAAGCCGGTCGACCAGGCGGCCAAGTTGCGGTGCGCAGATCGCGCCGCCGATCGCCCCGGCCGCGGAGACGCTCCCCGCGAGGCCGTACCGGCCGGTCCCGGCGGAGATCAGCAGCACCGTCCCGAGCCCGTACATGGACATGGGCATCCGCCCGATGATCCCCGCGACGGAGAACCGCCAGGCGCGCGGGATCGCGAAGATCTCCGCGTAAGGCGCGAGAAACCCGCGCGGCGCGCGCACGCCGAGGTCCGCCCCGCCAGCGCTCGTCATCGCGTGCCTTCCCGCAAAAACCTGAATAGAACCTGAAGGTACCCCGGAGTACCAACAGGTTTTCTAAGTGACCTGTTCCCCTGACGTTTCCCGGTCCGCTTACCGCGGGCCGACGCCGCCCTGGTTGGATGGGAACATGGCGGCTTACGACGCGTTCCTGCTGCTGTCCTTCGGCGGCCCGGAAGGACCCGACGACGTGCTCCCGTTCCTGGAGAACGTCACCCGCGGCCGCGGCGTCCCGCGGGAGCGGCTGGCCGAAGTGGCCGAGCACTACCACGCCTACGGCGGCGTGAGCCCGATCAACGACCAGTGCAGGTCCCTGCTCGCAGCGGTCGGGACCGCGTTCGCGGCCGGGGGCATCGACCTGCCGCTGTACTGGGGAAACAGGAACTGGCACCCGTTCATCGAATCCGCGGTGCGCCAGATGAGCGCCGACGGCGTCACCCGCGCGATCGCGTTCGTCACCTCCGCCTACAGCTCCTACTCCGCCTGCCGCCAGTACCTGGACGACATCGACCGCGCGGTCGCCGCCGTCGGCCCTGGCGCCCCCCGTATCGACAAGATCCGCCCGTACTTCAACCACCCCGGGTTCATCGAGCCGTTCGCGGCAACCGTCGAGGCCGCCCTCGCCGGGCTGCCCGCCGAAGTCCAGGCGGGCGCCCGCCTGGTATGTACCGCGCACAGCGTCCCGGTGGGCATGGCCGCCGCCAGCGGCAGCCCGTCGACGGGCACAATGTTGGCAAGCACAGGGGTCCCCGGTGCCGTCGGCGGCAGGTACGCGGCCGAGCTGCGGGAAGCCTCACGACTTATCGCCGAACGAGTTCGTGGTGGCTCTCTCCCCTTCGACCTGGTCTTCCAGAGCCGCAGCGGCCCGCCGAGCGTGCCCTGGCTGGAACCGGACGTGAACGACCATCTGGCGGCGCTGGCCAAGGGAACGCATCCCAACGGCGAACCTCTGCGCGAGGGCCCGCCCTCGGCGGTCGTCGTCGTGCCGGTCGGCTTCGTCAGCGACCACATGGAGGTCGTGCACGACCTGGACGTGGAGGCCGCGGAGACCGCGGCATCACTCGGCCTCCCGTTCGCGCGGGCCAAGGCGCCGGGCCCGACCGGACGGTTCGCCGATATGGTCCGCGAGCTCGTCGCGGAACGCGTCTCCGGGGCCGAGCCCCTGGCCCTTGGCCGCTTCGGCCCGCGCGCCTACCCGGCTAGCGCCCTCGCCGGAGGCGCGGAGAGCTGTCCCTCCGACTGCTGCCGCTACGCCCAGCAGCGCCCGGGGCAGCCGGCGTGAGCGGTGTGGGCAAAGAGTGGTCACCCACTGTGAAAAGCGGCGCGGCCGGCTTGGCGGCCGGCACCTCCGCGGAATCCGGCCTACCGGAAATTTCAATATCTGTTACTAGCGCCGCGAGGACACCCGCGGCGGTCTCTGGGAGGGCGGCATGAACGCGCCAGACGCAGCCGGGCTGCGCGATCTCGCGGTCAGCGTGGCGTTGGAAGCGGGGAGAATGCTCGCCTCGCGCCCGGAACGGGTCGAGGTCGCGGCGACGAAGTCAAGCCCGACCGATGTGGTCACCGCCATGGACCGCCGCTCCGAGGAGCTCATCCGGTCGCGGATCCTCGCGGCACGCCCCTTCGACGCGATTCTGGGTGAGGAGGGCGGCCTGATCGGCAACGCCGACAGCCCGCCGGTCCTCTGGGTGGTCGATCCACTCGACGGCACCGTTAACTACCTGTACGGCCTGCACGACTGGGCCGTGTCGATCGCCGCGGAAGTCGAATGGGCGGCGGGCGGGGAGGCCGGCGGGGCGGCGGGCGCGCAGGTTGGCGGGGAGGTTGGCGGGGCGGCGGGCGGGGAGGCCGGCAGGAAGATCGTGGCCGGCGCGGTCTACGTCCCCGTGCGGGACGAGATGTTCAGCGCCGCCAAGGGCGGCGGCGCACGGCTCGAATCCGGCGGCGCCGCCTCGGAACTGCACTGCAACCGCGGCGTTCCGCTTGACCGGGCGCTCGTCGGGACCGGGTTCGGGTACCTGGCGGGACGGCGCAAGGTCCAGGGCGAGGTGGTCGCCGCGCTGCTGCCCCAGGTGCGGGACATCAGGCGAATGGGCGTGGCCTCCGTCGACCTGTGCGCGGTCGCGGCGGGACGGCTCGACGCTTTCTACGAGCGCGGCCTGAACTACTGGGACTGGGCGGCCGGCGCCCTGGTGGCCACCGAGTCGGGGGCGGTCGTTGGCGGCCTCAACGGCAACCCGGTCTCCAGCTCGATGGCGGTGGCCGCGGGCCCGGGCCTTTTCGGCCCCCTCTCGGCCGTGCTGGGAGCGCTCGACCCCGAACACGACGCCTGAGCCCCGCCACGCCCATGGAGCCGGGTGCACGGATCACGCGGAGCACGAAACCGTTCGGACAAATCTTTATGGCGGGCCGTCGCACTTCCGCGGCCGACCCCGGTGATCTCTCTGAGCTGAAAACCGGGGGCTGGCGTCTGGAATAGATGGCCGGTATGCGAGGTTTACCAGCGGCCGGAAACAGTCTCCGGGGGACACGACTGCAAACGGTTCGCGCGCAACGTGCACGACGGCCGCGAACTGTGGCAGAATTCGCCGCCGGAATCGGGCACAACGAAGGCTTCCGGAGCGTTACACCCGCGCAACGACCGCGCGCCACTTTTTGAAGGGGGATAGGTCACAATGGCTACTGACTACGACAGCCCGCGCAAGACCGATGATGACCTTGGAGAGGACAGCCTGCAGGAACTGCAGGCCCGCCGGATGGACAAGTCGTCGTCCACGATCGACCTTGACCCGGACGACGCCGCGGAAGGCCTTGAGCTGCCCGGTGCCGACTTGTCCAACGAGGAGCTCTCGTTCCGGGTCATCCCGAGGCAGGCAGACGAGTTCACTTGCTCGCGCTGCTTCCTCGTGCACCACCGCAGCCAGCTTGCCGAGGAGCGGCACGGCCAGCTGATCTGCCGCGAGTGCGCCGCATAGCGAAACCGGCCCCGGCGGGCGAGATGCCCTCGGGGCCGGTCACGCCGGCATCGGCGGGCGCGGGCCGCGCCGCGGGCTCTGGTGGGGTGCCCGCGGCGACAGGGACGGTCAGCGGATTCCAGCCAAACTGGCTGGCTGGCGGGCCTGGCCAGCCGCTGATCGCCCGACCCTCAGCTTGACTCTGCTTCCGTGTCGTGGAGGGACTTGCGCATCGTGGAGCGCACGATGGCGAACCGCGCCGTCTCCACGACGATGCCGGTGGCGACCGACCATGCCAGCGCCTCCACCAGTGTGACCTTCGGATCGGTCAGGTCCGTGGGCGGGAGCTTCCCCGTCATCTTGGTCCACGCCGTCGCCAACACCTTGCGCAGCAGGAACACGCCCCCGGTCATCGCGACCGTAGTGACCATCCGCCCGTTGGAGCCGTCGCCTTTCTTAGCCTTGTCCTTGCCCATCCGTATCCTCCTCGCCCCGTTCAGTAATGCGTCATCATCCCACGGACTCCCAGTCGCCGGACTGGTGGTCGTCACGCTGCTGGCCGCCGGGCGGGCGCCCGCTCTCGATCGCGGCCGCGAGCTTCTCCGGATGCCTCGTTGCCAGCAGCCAGTAGGGCACCCCCTCGCCCGGGTTAGCGAGGCCGACGTAGACGGCCCGCTTCAGGTAAGGCCGCAGCAGGATGTGGGCCGACGGGTCGGCCCGCGGCCCGCCCAGCGCCATCGACTGCTTGTCATCGAGCGCGATCACCTCGTCGGCGTCGCCCAGCGCGAGCGTGTCCTTCCCCGCCCGCAGCACGGCGCCGGTCACCTCGATGGTCGCGGAGCTCCAGTGCACGAGGAAGACCGCGACGATCGCATACAGCGCGGCGATGACCAGGGGAGGGATGAAGCCGTCCACGAAAAAGTACGCTTCGGCGCCGAGCGTCAGGACCACCGGGACGGCGAGCAGCCAGTAGCTCACCGGCACCAGCAGCCGCTCGCGGTACGAACCCATCGGAAGAACTCACTCCAATCTCCGGGCCTTGCCGGGCGCCGGAAGTTCCCGTGCCCGCGCAATTCCTTTTCATCCTGCCGTCTGCCCGGGATTCTGGCGAACCAGCCAGAATCCGGAAGAAAAGGGTTCAAGGGAACCCCGCCCCCGCGGGGCGAGCCCGCACACTCCACGGTAGTTGGTTAGATGGTGTCATGACGGAGCGGGCAGCCAAGCGGGCCGCGATTGGCGTGGCCTTGCTCCGCGTGGCCCGTATCCGGGCGGGATTCCCTGGCGCGGGGAATCGCCCCGACCCGGCCCGCGCCGGCGCGAACCTGCCCGACAGTGACCAGGCCGACAGTGACCAGGCCGACAGAAGCGAGCCGGCCGAGGACTCGCCAGCGCAGGACCCCGGAGCCGGAAGCGAAGGCGAGGCGACCGGAAGCGAGGCCCGGGCGAACGGCGCCGCACCCCCGCCCGGCG
>JAWWPV010000369.1:0-9273 GCA_033854775.1 Trebonia sp. | reverse complement strand
CAGGTACTTGCCGACCGGGTCGGCGAGGTTGAGCAGCCCCTCCGCCCGCAGGCGCATGATCAGCACGGCGACGAACGTCTTGGTCAGTGAGCCGATGCGGTACTGGGTGTTCCCGTCCGGCCCATGGTCCTCCATCATGCTCCGCGAGCCCCACCACACCTGGCCGCCGTCCCGCACCACCGCCCCGACCAGCGACGGCGCCCGGCCCTCGGCCTGCCCCACGGCCACGCGGCGCAGCAGCGCCCGCCGCGTGGCTGGCAACAACACCTCAGATTCACCTACAGCCACCCGTGAACCCTAACAGCCACCTCGCGCCGCCCGGGAAACCGCGTCGGCTCGGGGTGGCAGCGAGCCTCGGTGGTGCTGATCTCGAATGCCTGTCATCGGGCGACCTCCTCGACGGTTTCGTACCAGCGCTTGCGGGTGCCTACCTTGGCGCGCAGCCGCCAGCGCCTGGACTTGGGCGACTCGGTGAGGTCGCCGCGCAACTGCGCGGTCCTGGCAAGCACCCGCTGCCTCACCTCTTCCGGTAGGGGCGCGGCGTCCGCGGACTCGGCGAGGCGGTCCAGGTTGCCGGTCGCGGTGTACCAGAATCCCCAGTTGTCGCAGAGCAGCGCGCGGAGCCGCGCCAGGTCGATCAACTCGTCCGCGTCCCCAGGCCCGCCTGCGCCGTGCTCGCCGATGGCGTGCTCGCCGAACAGGACTGTCAGGTCGATCAGGTCGTTGCTGGTGATCTCGTGGATCTGGAGCTTTGACAGCACCAGGTCCGCGAGTCCGATGGACGGCCCCGCACTGCCGAGCCGGTCGGTGAAGTCGATCGTGTGCGCCATGACCAGCTTGTCGAGAAAGACGTCCACCTTGATGCCGGTCTCCGGGTGGGCGTAGATCTGGCGCTTGATGCCCCACTCGCGCAGCCCGCGGGCCGCCGGGTCAAGCAGGTAGCCCTGGCCGGCGAAGAACTCTTCGAGCTGCCTGTGCTCCCGGTCCCTGCCCCAGAAGTCGATGTCGTAGAAAGGGCGCCGGCCAAGTGCGGGCATGAGCGAGCGGTGCCGGCCGCATCGCAGGTGCACGGCGACCGAGCCGGTGACCCTGATCGTCGCGCCGCTGCGCGCGGCGGCCTCGACGAGCCTGACCGCCTCGCCGGGAATGCTGGCCGAGATGCCCTCGGCCCGGTCGCTGTCGTTGTCGCCGGCTAGCTCCATGACGGCAGTCTCCCTGTCCATGCGCGCCACGTCACTCAACGGGAATCTCGCCTAGCTGCGCCTTCATGTCAACTCCGCTGCCCGACCGGTAGACGCGCCAGGCCAGGTACCAGACCGCGGCGAAGACCGCGACCGCGACGGTCATCACCTCCGACAGGTGGTTGTTGGCACCGTAGGCGCCGTCCACCAGGAGCCGGTAGAAGGTGTAGCCGACGCAGGCGAAGGCGACGGCCCCGAGCACCGAGATCACCGGCACGCGGCCCCATCGGTAGGCGATCGGCGAGGAGTCGAACTCGCGCCGCCGCCTGAACGGGAAGACGACGGCGGCCAGGCAGACGCCTGCGAAGGGGATGCACTGGCCAAGGAAGCCGCCGAGGACGAGGATCTCGCTGGTGAAGGCGTACAGCAGCACCCAGACCTCGGCGATGGTCGCGCACAGCAGCAGCGACCACGTCGGGGTGTGGAACCTCGCCGACACCGCGGAGAACCACTTCGGTGCCATGCCGTCGAGGGACCAGGCGAGCATGCTGCGGGTCGAGGCGAGCAGCGAGCTGGCGCCGACGAAGAACAGCAGCGAGATCACCCAGATGCTGTTGACCACGGTGAGCACGACGTTGCCGCCGGCGATGCCGGTATACAGGTTGACGTAGGGCGAGGCGTTGAGCGGGAACTTGCTCGCCGGGATCTCCGAGGAAGCGAGGATGAACGCGGAGCCGAACGCTGCCCGGTACAGGAACATCAGGACGGTCATGGCCACGCCCATCGTGATGATGGCCATGCTCATGCCGCGCAACTGGCTGCGCTGGCCGTCCTTCACTTCCCCGCCGAAGCTGACGGAGAGCACCGCGAACCAGAGCGAGAACGCCGGCCACGCGGCGAAGAAGATGCTCTCAGAGAAGCTGAACGGGTGCTGCGTTGACCCTGCCGCGGCGATGACCCGCTGGTACGCGCCGCTGCCGGCCAGGGAGTCGAAATGCTGCTGGAAGTTGAGCACGCCACCGGCGGCGAGCGCCAGGGTCACGATCGTGCACACCAGGCTGATGATGGTGATGTAGCTGGCCCAGCGCTGCGCCTTGAAGTAGACGCCCGCCCCCCGGTACTGGATGAGGGAGAAAACCACCGTGACGAGGGTGCCGCCGAGGAACAGGCCCCACTTGCCGCTGAACCAGTTGCCCGCGCTGACCAGGCCCGCGCTGTGCTCCTGCACGCCGAGTGCGCTCAGCATCGGGGCGATGCCGTACCTGGACAGGAAGGCGCCGTTGATCCCGGCGTAGAAGAGCTGCCAGAAGATCAGCGACATGCTCAGCACCACTCCCGCCATGGGGTGCAGGATGCGGGACATGAACACGTAGTCACCGCCGGAGCGCGGGTACACCATGCTCAGCAGCGCGTAGCACCCCGCGATGAACAGGCCCGCCACGGTGGCGATGACCGTGGCCAGCTCCATGCTCGCGCCCGGGTAGAACTGCCACGCGGCGACGATGAAAATGATGTAGCCGAGCGCGATCTGCTGCCAACCGTAGAACATGACGTCGTCGGTGCGCACCTGCCTGACCAGGCCCGAGCTTGCCCGGGTGAAGATTCCGCCGGGGGCGGGCGGCCCGACGGGAGATTTGAAGGTCGTCATCGTGTGATCAGCCCCTTACCAGGCTCGTGTTAACAAGGCCGTGACGCTTGTCGAGATCGACGAGCAGGCCGCCCAGGATCCCCTCGCTGTACTCGCTGCCTGGGTTGCCGACCGGCACGCCGCCGTAGTCGCGGACGCCCCGCGACTCGTGGATGTGCCCGTGCAGGCCGAGGAGCGGGCGGTACGTCGCGATGGCGTCACGTGTCGCCGTGCTGCCGACCGGGACCATCTTCGGCCCGCCGGCGGTGATGACCGCGCGGAGCTCCTCATCGAGTTGCGGTGCGTAGTCCAGTCCCGAGCCGAGCGGCGGGACGTGGAGGCTCATGATGGTGCGGCCAGGATCGGCGGCGCCGGCCATCATGTCGTCGATACGCCGCGTCAGCTCCTCCTCGCTGACATCGCGGGGGCAGGCCCAAGGGGTGATGTTGCCGTAGCCCATCCCCGCGATCTGGAAGCCGTCGGCCAGGTCGAGGACCTTGCCGTTCGGGTCCTGGATGAGGCCGGACTTGGCCAGCATCTCGTCGATCTCGAAGTAGTCGTCGTTGGCTCCGCTGACGAGCACCTGGACACCGGAGTGGCTGAGGCGGTCCTCGGCCATGTCGATCCACCGCTCCACGCGGGCGAGGATGAGATTGCGAAAGAGGGAATCGATGCGGTCCTGGTCAGCCGCGTACCACGCGTACTCGTCCGGGGTGGTGACGAAGGCGTACTGCCCGGCGTCGGCGATCATCCCGATGAGGTGGTCGAGCTCCCGGCCGGCCTTGACCTTCCGCTCAATGCCTGAGAACCGGGCGCTATATCTCCCCTGCTTGTACTCGATGACCGGGACGACGAACTTCCCCGTGATGTCGCCGCCCACGACGATTGCGTCGCATTCGTAGTGCTTCGGCGTGGCAAGGAACTTCTTCCAGCAGCGCTCGGAACCGTGGATATCACTACAGAAGTACAGGCGCACGGAATAACCTCCAACCTGCTGGAACTTGAGACCTCAGGCTAGGATGGCCGTGTTACAGCCAAAATAAATCGTCGTTTCAATACAGTATCGATGATGTGTTAGGCGTTCATGAGAGTATCGGTTGCGAAGCATTGGCTATCCCTTTCTATAATGCATTGAATGATCACGCGACCGGCTGGAGGTAATCGTCATGGCTGAGGATCGTATACGGCCGCTCGTCGGCGAAGGCACGCTCGAGTACGAGTGGATGACGTGGCCGGAGATCCGCGCGGCGACGGATCTCCCGGTTGTCGACCGGATCGTCGACTACGTGGTCGGCATTATCGACGCGGAGTTCCCGCGCGAAGGGGGGCGCTGACATGCCGGCCGCGCTGGTGACCGGCGCCGCGAGCGGGATCGGGCGGGCCACCGCCCGGGTACTGGCGGCGCGGGGCTACGACGTCGCGGTCGGCCACCTAGGGCGCGAGGCGGAGGCCAAGCAGGTCGCCGCGGAGATAGACGGCATGGCCTACGAGGCCGACGTGGCCGACATCCGGGCAGTGGACGGGCTCGTCTCGGCCGAGCGGTGGCGCGGTGAGGAGTACCGGGAGAGCATCCCGCTGCAGCGGTTCGGCCATCCGGAGGAACTGGCGCGTGCCATCGCCGATGTCGCCGAATGGACCTGGCTGACCGGCCAGGTCGTTTCGCCTAACGGAGGGGTGGTCATCCAGTGAGTCGTGCGGTGAGCGCCAAGGGTGTGGCCCTGGTGACGGGAGCGGCCGGCGGGATCGGAACGGCGATCGTTGCCGCGCTCGAGAAGTCCGGCTGGGCAGTCGCCGCCACCGATGTCACCGCCGCCGCCACGGACGGGGCCGGCCCGTCGTCCGGGCCCGCAGTCGACTTGGCGGCCGACCTCGCGAGCCGGGCGGGCTGCACGGAGCTCGTCGAGCGTGTCCTGGCCGGCTACGGCAGGCTCGACCTGCTGGTGAACAACGCCGCCACCATGACGCTCGTCGAGCCGACGCCGGCGACGATGGACCTATGGTGGCACGACTTCCAGGTCAACCTCAGCGCCCCGCTGTGGCTCGCGCAGGCGGCGTTGCCGGCCCTGCGGGAGGCCCGCGGGCAGGTCATCAACATGTGCAGCGTCGCGGCGCTGCACGGTGAGCCAGGTTTCAGCGCATACGCCGCGAGCAAGGCCGGCCTGCTCGGGCTCACCCGCTCGCTCGCCCGCGAGCTCGCGCCCGCCGTGCGGGTGAACGCCGTGGCGCCGGGCCCCACTGACACGCCGCAGCTCGGCCGCGACGCCGAGTACCAGGGCTTGACCGTGCCGGAGCTGCACGCTCTCTACGCTGGGCAGATGCCGATCGGCCGGCTCGTGGCACCCGGCGAGGTGGCGGCTACTGTGTCCTTTCTCGCCGACTCCGCCGCGTTGACCGGAGAATGCATTCAGGTCAACGGTGGCATGCTGATGTCGTAACGAGAGCCGCGAGGTGGAAGCAGGGACGATGAACCAGGATGAGATGTCGGCGCAGCGACCGCTCGATGGCCGCCGTGATGACATCATCGTGACGGCGGCCAGGCTGTTCGCCGAGAACGGCTACGCCAATACGACGATGACGCAGATCGCCCGGGCATGCGGCCTGCGCCAGTCGTCGCTTTACTACTGGTTCGGCCAGAAAGAGGCGATCCTGCGGGAGCTGCTCGCGCTGAACCGGATCACGATGGACTTCATCGCCACGCGGATCGCCGACACTGCCGAGTCGCCAGCGGTCCGGCTGCTCAGGTTCCTCGTGTTCGACCTCAACGAGCTGTGCCAGGCGCCGGTGGACATCACCGAGATCGACGCGCTCGCCGAACGGCAGCCAGACGGGTTCCGTGAGTACTGGGAAGACATGTCGGTGCTGCACCGCGAGCTGACCGCGCTCATCGCCGAGGGGGTCGACCGAGGTGAGTTCGGTCCTTGTGACCCGGAGCTCGCGGCACTCCAGGTATGCGCCGCCGAGCAGGGCATCCAGCACCGGTTCCGCTCCTCGGCCGCGCACTGTCCTGGCGGCGCGAGCCCGTTCCAGCACCCGGATCTCGGCCTTGACGCGTTCGTCGCCGAGGCGGCACGGTGGCTCGTGCGCTCGCTGCTCGCCGACGTCACCGCGCTGCCCGCGATCATCGAGGCCGCGGCGCGTCACGCCGACGCCGGCGGCCCTGCGGACGGCGCCCCGGCGGCACCGGCCATCATGGTCCCGCTGACCGGCCCCTGAGCGTCCCTGATGAACTGCCAGAAGGCGCGCCGCGTCGCCAGCGGGTACCGGTCCGCCTCGACGGAGACCTCCGGGTAGCGCCGGTCGAACGGGACCTCGGCCGGCTCGATGCTGTCCAGCGCCGGCAGGCTAGCTGGACAGGACGCGCGTATTGATGTTGGTGACTACCTGGCGGGCAGAGGCGATCGCGCCGTGCTGCCAGGCGTCCTCGTAGGACAGCCAGTCACCGGCGTAGTAAATCCGGCCGATCGGCTGGACCAGCGGCTTCATGACCGGGCTGTCCGGGTTCACGCCGCCGTGCCAGGCCGCCTCCAGATGCGGGATGTACTGCCAGGACTGCGAGAACGACGTGGCGAACTCGGAGATGTACTTGGGCCCATAGATCTGTGCGCCGAGTTGGAGCGCGCGCTGCTCCCGGTCGGCCGGCATCATCTGGCCGTACTTGGTGGCGTTCGTGCCGGTGTTGTAGTAACCGATCACGACGCCGCGCTCGCCAAGGTAGCCGTAGGAGGGCATCCAGATGTGGGTCAGGTCCAGATCGGTCTCGGTGATGCCCCCGTACTGCTGGAGGTCGGTCTCCCACCAGCGGCTCTTGTACTCCAGGCCGATCTTGCTCGCGTAAGACGGCCGGATGGCTTTCAGCGCGGTAATCGCGTCGGCGCCGATGTTCCCGGGCAGCGCCGCTGTGTACCACGGCGGCATCGCCGCGATTGCGAAGTCCGCGGTGACGGTCCGCGTCTTCCGGTCGGGCGCGGTGTAGGTGACGGTCACATCGTTGCCGTTGTCGGTGATCCCGGTGGCTTGCGCGCCCAGCATCACGTTCTGCTGACCGATAGCGCGCGTCAGCGCCTTGGGGACCTGATCCATGCCGCCGACCGGCTGGAACATCATCATTGCCATGTCGTACTCGAACTCGAAGGAGAAGTACTGGCCGACGCCGGAGGCGAAGACGTCGGTCAGGCTCGGCACGTCGCCCAGGACGGTGCCGGGCACGCCGGGCCCGGCGGGGGAGGTGGTGGAGCCGCGGGTCGGGCCGCCGGTGTATGAGTAGTTGGTCTGGCTGACCGCGCCCCAGCGCTCGAGGAACGAGATGATCTGCGCCTTGTCGTCGGCGGTCAGCGTGTCGTCAAGGGCACCCTGGTTGGTGGCCTTGGCCAGCAGTTCGCTGACGTACCCGTACACGTCGGCCTTGGCGGTCCGGTACCGCTCCGGGCCACTCATGGTGGCCGAGTTGTAGATAAACGCATTGGCGTTCTGGTTGGTGAACGCCTCGATCGGGACGCCTAGCTCGCGGCAGTAGTCGAGGGTGAGCATCCACTGGGCCAGCCGGGCCGGCCCAGCGTTCATGTATTGCCCCTGGCTGAACTTCGCGGTCTGTGTCTGGCCGAACGTGTCCGTCTGGCTGTCCCCGCCGCGCACGGTGAAGTTGCGGCCGCCGGTGCGGTCCCGGGGTTCGATGATCGTGCAGTCGTACCCCGCCTTCTGCAGCTCGTAGGCGGAAACCAGGCCGGCGATGCCGCCGCCGAGGATGACGACCTTGGCGGGCGACCGGCCGGTCAGGCGGAAGTCGGCCCGGCGCGGCGCCTGGAAGCTCCTCGTCGCCGCCTGGGCGGTTGGCGCGTTACCCGGACCTCGTGAGGCCGCTCCTATCTCGCAGGCGTCTCCCGTCTCCCGTCAGCCGCCGAGCATGTCGTCGACCCGGGCGACACGGGAGTCACCCCCGGCCGTTCGGCATAAATTCAATTGTCCGAACGGCCGGTGGTTTCTCTTCCAGGGTTACCTGCTCAGAGGCCCAGGGAGGCGAGGTGTGCCTTGTAGGCGGCGCCGTAGGCGGTCGGATCACCGGGGACGTAGTCGGTGACTAGGCCGGGGCCGGACGAGCAGTTGAAGTCCGCGTTCCACGCCCAGGCGAGGTAGCTGGTGTTCTGCGAATCCAGCCACGCGGTCAGCGGGTTGATGTAGCTGCCGGCGCAGTCGTTCTCGCCGATCTCGCCCGCGACGACCGGCACCTGCGCGATCACGGGGGCGACCTGACTGGTCCAGCAGGACTGGGAGCTGCACGAGTTGAAGTTGTACGAGTGCCACGACGCGACCAGGTTATGGTCCGGGTCGGTGGGCTCGTTCTGGAGCCAGCCGGTGAGGTCGTTGGAGTACTCCTCGCCGCCCAGCATGATGACGTTGTTCGCGCCCGCGCCGCGAACCGCGGTGATCATCTGCTGCATGCCGGCCACCGGGTAGGAGATGCCGGTGCACGGGCTTCCCGTGGCCCAGCACTGCCAACCCTCGGCCGAGTTATTGTTGTCGGCGCGCGACGCGTACGGCTCGTTGAACAGGTCGAAGATCACCGCGTCGTTGCCACCGAAGGTGGCTGCCACCGAGCTCCAGAACGGGATCGCCTGTGCCGCGTCGGGCATCGGCTTCTGGCAGGTGGCCTGCGCCGACGAGCAGCCCGCCGACGGCCCGGTGTAAGCGCCGTCGGTCCAGTGCAGGTCGAGGATCGCGACCAGGCCGTTGGAGTTCAGCAGGCTGACGTAGGACTTGATGGAGTTGATGTAGTTGGTCCCGGCGTCCGCGGCGGTCACGTAGGACTCCGCGTTCCAGCACGCCTCGTTCAGCGGGACCCGGACGGCGTTGATCCCCCAGCTCTTCATCGCGCTGACGGCCGCCTGGTCGACCTCGCCGTCGAAGATGCCGTTGCCCTGCACGCACGCGTACTCGGTGCCGGACCGGTCGACGCCGCGCAGGATCACCTGCTGGCCCGCCGTGTTAAGCAGCTTGTTCCCCGACACGTGCAGCTGAGGTGCGGGGCCTCCGCCGCCGCCCGACGACGTCTCCGTCGCCGTCACTGTCACCGCCGGGTACCCGGTCGCGCTGACGGTGAAGGTGGCGCCGCCGGTGCTTGCCGCGTCCGCGGTAATCGTGATGTTCTGCGAGGTGGCGTAGTTGACGGGGGTGAAGGTGAGGGCTCCGCCACCGGTGACCGACAGGCCGGCGTTGCCGGATGTGCGGCTGGTAGTGACGGTGACGTTGCCGGCGGGTGCCGCCGACAGCGACACTCCGACCGTCCCGGTAGAGCCCTGGACCACCGACAGCGAGGTCTGGCTGGCGGTGATGGTGCCGCCGCTGCCGGTGGTCTGGCCGGTGCAGGCCACCCCGTTCAGCGTGAACGCTGTCGGGCTGGTGTTGGTGCCGGAGTAGTTGAAGTTGGCGCCGATCTGCACGCTGCCGCTGGTGGCTAGCGAGCCGTTCCAG
>JAWWPV010000368.1:0-7859 GCA_033854775.1 Trebonia sp. | reverse complement strand
CGCGGAGCAGGCGCGGCAGGCGCTCGACGCCGCCGACGGCAACGTGCGCGGCGCGCTCACCGCGCTCGGCGTCGCACGGCGCGCACCCTAGGCGCGCCGTTACATTTAGGTAAAGAAATGCCGAACGGATAAGAATCGCCGTAAGATCTTTACATGTCGGCTTCGTGGCGTAGAAGTTGCTTACCCCGGCTGGCGCGGTGAATGCGCGGCAGGCATGGCGTAAGCGCATTACGAGCGGGCTCCGTCCATCCCCCGGCGCGAGGAGCAGCTGATGCATGTTAAGAAGTTTCCTCATCGCAGAAGAACCCGAACCCTCCTGATCGGCTCGCTCGCCGTTGCCGTGACGGTCGTCGCGGCCGCCTGCTCCAGTGGCGGCTCGTCCGGCGGAAGCGGCGGCGGGACGACCACGCTCAAGATCATCACCTGGGTGAACCCGCCCGCCGTCCAGGCGATCAACAAGATCGACGCGGAGTTCGAGAAGGCCAACCCGAACATCAAGGTCAAGCTGGAGACCGCGGCCAACGTGAACGGCCCGTACGAGACCCTGCTGCAGCAATCGGTCAACTCCGGTACCGCCGACATCGCCACGTCCAACTTCCCGCTCCTGCCGCTGCCATCGCAGCTGACGAGCCAGAACACGACTCCGATCCAGCTCTATGTGACGAAGGGGGCGTTCGCGCCGCTGAACGGCCAGAGCTTCCTCAGCGACTACACGACGGCCGCGCAGCAGGCGGAGACCTACCAGGGGAAGACGTACGGCCTCGTCTCGGGCGCGTACCAGGAAGGAGTGTTCTACAACAAGCAGATCTTCGCCAGGTACCACCTCACCCCGCCCACCACCTTCGCCCAGTTCCTGGCCCTCTGCCAGACGCTCAAGTCGCACGGCGTGGCGCCGCTGTACACCGCGCTCGGCGGCGTCGGCCCGATATACCTGCAGTTCATCTACTACGAGGCGATGACCGACCTGTGGTACCCGAAGGCGCCGGCCGGTAACCTCGCCACCGCCCTGATGAACGGGACCGCCAAATGGACCGACCCGGCCTTCGTCCAGGGCATGACCGAGGAGAAGCAGATCGCCCCGTACCTGGAGCCCAACTACACCGGCGTCCCGTGGCAGTCCATGGCAGGTGGTGACTTCGCCGCGGGCAAGTACGCGATGGAACTCGACGGGTCGTGGGACCTTTCCTCGCTCCACTCGGCGAACCCGAACCTGCAGCTCGGCTACTTCCCGCTGCCGTTCAGCAGCAACGCCGCGGACAACCAGGCCTACGCCCAGAACGACCTCACGTACTACGTGCTCAACTCCTCGCCGAACAAGACCGCGGCGATGAAGTGGCTGGCGTACTTCTCCTCCCCGCAGGTCTACGCGCAGTACGTGAACATCACCGGCATCTCCTCTAGCCAGAACAGCGGCACGTTCACCGGCTTCGCCTCGCAGGTCATGGGCTCCTGGTTCGGCAAGGGCGTCCTCCAGGACGTGCTGTACCCGGCGCTGTCGCCAAGCAACGGCTACTACGACCAGGCGGCCAACTGGGCGGACCTCCAGTTGTCCGTCATGCAGGGCAAGATGACGGCCGCGCAGGCCGCCGCCACTGACCAGAAGGACTGGAAGACGTCGTGACGGAACTCCGACTGTGGTCACGGCGCGCAGCCGTGGCCACGGCCGGTGCCAGCGCGGGCACATCGCGGCGAGCCCGCCGGCCGAAGCCGGCCCGGCTGCTGAGCCGCCCGTCCCGGGTCATGATGTGGGGTGGCCTGCTGCTCGGGGTCGGCGTCTACGTGCTGTTCGCCATCGTCCCGATGGTGGGGAACGTCATCATCTCGTTCACCGACTACACCGCGCTGCCGGGCGCGGCGGTGCACAACCTGGGGTTCTCCAACTACACCTCGATGTTCTCGACGGAGGCGCCCGGCTTCGACCCGGCCATCGTCGCCACGGTGGTATTCGTGGTCGCCGTCACCCTCGGCCAGAACGCCCTCGCCCTGCTCTTCGCCCACAAGCTCAAGGGCAGCGGCAAGTTCGCGGCGGCCGGGCGGCTGCTGGTGTTCCTGCCGATCGCTCTCGGCGTCACGGTCGTCGGCCTGGTCTGGATCCTGATCTTCAACCCGCAGGAAGGCCCGATGACGTCGTTCTTCGGGCTGTTCGGCATCCATAGCGCGTTCTTCGGCGCCGACAACTGGGCGATGCCGCTGGTCATATTGGTGCAGATCTGGCAGAACGTCGGCTTTTCCACCCTGATATTCATCGCCGGCCTGCGCGCCATCGACCCCGCCCTGTACGAGGCGGCGGCGATGGACGGGGTCGGCGCCTGGCAGCGGCTGCGACGCATCACGTTCCCGCTGCTCGCCCCGTCGGCGACGCTGAACGTGATGCTGGCGGTGGTCGGCGCGTTCACCACCTACAACCTGATCTACGTGCTCACGGACGGGCAGTACGGCACGGAGACCCTCGGCATGCTGTCCTACAACGTGGCGTTCGGGTCATTCAACTCGAACCTCGGCTACGGCGCGGCGGTCAGCGTGGTGCTGTTCGTGGTCACCATTGTCGTGGCGCTGCCGATGCTGGCCCTGCTGCGCCGCCGGGAACGGAGGCTCTTCGGATGAGACGCCCGCGCCTCGTGTCCGGAATCGCGGTCGGCGTGCTGATCACGCTGCTGTTCCTGTTGCCGGTGCTGTACGTGGTGATGATGGCGTTCGAGTCGCCGACGCACTTCCTGGCCTCGCCGATGACGCCAGGGTCGCCGGACGTGAGCAACTTCAGCGGCGCGTGGAACAGCGCGGACCTAGGGCCAGAGTTGCTCAACACCGTGCTGTACTCGGTGGTGTCCGCCGCGCTGGCGGTGGCGCTGGGCCTGCTGATCGCGTTCCCGATCGCCCGGCGGCTACTGCGCGGCCACTCGCTGCTGTACACGTTCTTGTTCGTCGGGCTGTTCCTGCCGCTGTCGATCATCCCGATGTACGCCGAGGCCCGGACGCTCGGCCTGTTCAACAACCGGATCGGCTACATCATCATGCACGTCACGATGGCGGGGCTGCCGGGCCTGCCGCTCGCGGTAGTGGTGCTGACCGCCTCGCTCGCGTCCGTGCCGCACGAGTTGGACGAGGCGGCGTGGATGGAGGGCGCGTCTTACCTGGCGTACCTGGGCCGCGTGATCGTGCCGCTGACCCGGCCCGCGCTGCTGATCGCGTTCCTGTACGCGATGCTGGGCGTGTGGAACGACATCATCGGCCCGGTGGTGCTGCTAGCCGACCCGTCGCTGGCGCCGGTGACGAAGGGGATCTACAGCTTCTACGGCTCCAACGAGTCGCAATTCACGCTGCTGGCCGCGGGTGTCGTGATCGTCTCACTGCCGGTTGTGCTCCTGTTCGTCGCCTCGCAGCGGCAGATCAACCGGGCCAGCCTGGTCGGCGGGGTCAAGGGCTGACTCTGGGGAGACACCCCGAGTTCGTTCGGGATAATGACTTCGGATGCCTGCTGCGGCGGACCCGCTTTGCCTGCGCGGCGGCGAAGGTTCGCTCGAGCGCGTCCATGGTGTGCGGCAGGTCGCGCTGCGCCAGCGTGACGAACAGGCAGTCCACCACGGTGAGCTGGGCGATCCGGCTGGTCATGGCGCCGGAGCGGAAGGCGGTTTCGCGCGCGGCGGTCAGCAGCACGAAGTCCGCCACCTCGGTGATCGGGGACCACGGGAAGTTCGTGATCGCGACCGTGGCGGCGCCGTGCGCGCGGGCCTCGGTAAGCGCGTCGATGGTGTCGACCGTGGTCCCGGTGTGCGACAGGCCGACCGCGACGTCGCCCTTGCCGCGCAGCGCCGCGGCGGTGGCCGCCATGTGCGGGTCGGGCCACGCGTAGCCGGGCCGGTCGATGCGCTGCAGCTTTATCTGCAGGTCGACGGCCACCAGGCCGCTCGCGCCGACGCCGTAGATGTCGATCCGGTTAGCCACCGCGAGCGCGTCGACGACCTTGACCAGCGTGGCCGTGTCGAGCCGGCTGGCGGTCTCGGTGACCGCGGCCGCGTCCGCGTAGGCGATCTTCTTGGTAATCGTCACCGGGTCGTCGTCGGGGTCGATATCGCTGGACGCGGCCACGACCGCGGCCGCGTCGTCGTGCGCCACCGCTCCGGCCAGTGCGAGCCGCAGTTCCGGGTACCCGTGCAGCCCGATCGCGCGGCAGAACCGGACCACGCTGGTGGCCGACGTGCCGCACGAGCGGGCCAGTTCGGAGATGCTCCGCCGGGCCACGCCGGCCGGGTCGTCGAGCACCGCTTGCGCCACGCGCTGCTCGACGGGCGCCAGGTTCGGCAGCAGCGAGCGAATCGTGACCAGGATCCCGACGTCCGGGCTTTCTGTTGTCATCGTCCCACCCCCGCGTCGACCGTTTGCGACGCACTTACCAGGTTACCCGTTTCCGTGAGCTAAGGCCGAAGCGTCACAGCTTTACCGGCCATGCCTGCATGGGGGCCGGGCATGAGTTCCGCGCGCTGAATTTTGCCGGGTAAGCGGGCCGGGTACGACCTAGCGGCGATGAGCTGGCGCGGTATCGCGCCGGCCCGGCGCGATACCGAGGAACGGGGACCCAGCCACCGATGACCGTGCCCGGAAGCCGGATGCCGGCGAACCGGGTGGCCGTGTACGCGGTCACCCGGGTCACCGAGCTCGGGCTGGTCGCGCTCGGCATCGGTTTCGCGTTCTTCTCCGAGACCGCGGGCAGCGACCTGGCGTACCTGGCCGGCTGGGACATCCTCGTCGCCTGCTATCTGGCCGCCGGCTTCGCGGTGGCGCGCCACCGGCGCATGCGGGCGGACTCCGCCCGGCCAGGCGACGGCCTTGGCCGGCTGCTGTCCAGCGCAAGACTGAGCTTCGGCTTCACGATCGCCGTCAGCCTGATCGGGCTCCTGAGCCTCGACTCGGCGCTCTCCTACGGAGGGAACGTGCCCTACGGGAAGGAGATCAGGCTCTCCGGCGGCATCGCGATCGTCGCCGCGTGGCTGCTGCTGCACGCCGGGTACGCCGCGTTCTACGCCTCGCGTTACTACGAGGGGGAGGCCCTCGCTAGCGCGGCGGGCGCGGCGGGCGTCCCGCGCGTGCGCGGCGGCCTGGAGTTCCCCCACTGCACGGCCCCGATGGCGACCGACTTCCTGTACTTCTCGTTCACCGTCGGCACCTCGTTTGCCGTCTCCGACGTGAACGTGACCACGCAGGCCATGCGCTGGCACGTGATGGTGCACAGCGTCCTCGCCTTCTTCTACAACGCGGTCGTGCTGGCGGCGGCGATCGGCTTCCTCACCGGCAGGTGACGGCGGTCCGGTCCGGGTTTCCTCAGACGAGCCGTCGCCCCGCCCCCCACGCCGCCCGCACCTCGCACCCGCCGTTCAGCAGCACCGCGTCGGCCGCGTAGCCGGGCGCGAGCCGGCCGAGCCGGTGGCCGAGCCCGAGCACTCGCGCCGGAATCCAGGTGAGGGCCGTGACCGCGGCGCGCAGGCTCATCCCGCACTGCCGCGTTGCCACCCGCAGCGCGTGATCCTGGGTCAGCGTCGAGCCCGCGATCGCTCCGGGGGCGCCGTCCGGCCCCGCTAGCCGCGCCACCCCGTCCACCACGGCCACGTCGAGCGAGCCCAGCCTGTACGACCCGTCAGCGGAGCCCGCCGCGGCCATCGCGTCGGTGATGAGCGCGACGCGGCCGGCGGCCGCGCCAAGCAGCAGCCGGGCGACATCCGGATGCACGTGTACCCCGTCCAGGATCAGCTCCGCGGTCACGCGCTCGTCCCTGATGGCCGCCACGACGGGTCCCGGCTTCCTGTGCCCGATCCCCGGCATGGCGTTGAAGGCATGCGTGAGCAGCCGGGCGCCGCGGTCGAAGGCGGCCTGAGCCTGCTCCTCGCCGGCCTCCGTGTGCCCCACCGCGACGACCACGCCCGCTTCCGTGAGTGCCTGGACGGCATCGAGCGCGCCCGGCAGTTCCGGGGCGATCGTGAACTGCCGCAGCGTCCCGCGTGCGGCCGCCACCAGCCGCTCGGTGACGCCAGGCGACGGACTGACGAGAAAGTCCGGGTTGTGGGCGCCCTTGCGGCCCGGCGCGAGGAACGGTCCTTCGAGGTGGGAACCGAGCACGAGCGGATCCCGCTCGGTGATGTCGGCGATCGCTGCCAGCGAGCGCTCAAGCGCCACGACCGGGTTCGCGACGAGGCTCAGCACCGAGCGGGTCGTGCCGTGCGCGCGATGCACCGCCAGGGCGCGGCCGACCGCGTCCGCCCCCCCGTGGCCGGAAGCCCCGCCGAACGCAGCGTCGTCGAAGCTGAAGCCGCCCCCGCCGTGGCCGTGGAGGTCGATGAAGCCCGGCGTCAGCACGGCACCCGCCGCGTCTACCACGTCGGCGCCGGCGCCGGCGTGCGCCGCCCAGCCCGCACCGTCGCCCGTCGCGGTGATCCGGTCACCGTCGAAGACCACCCAGAACCCGTCGGCCTCACCGTCGACGTCACACTTGCGAGCCCCGTGCAGAATCACACGGGCACCGGGCACGCGGGCACCGGGAAGACTCTCCTGCACGCTCACGTCCTTACGAACCGCCGCCGTCACATATCCAGGGTGCGCATCATACGCTGCCCCCACGTGCCGCCCCTGGTGTCACGACTTGCGCGCGACCCCTGCGTGGCCGGACTTCAGCTGGGTGTCCACCACGTCGCCTGGTTCTGGCCGCCACCAGTGCCACTGCTCGATGCCGGGATCGACCAGCTCAAGTCCCTCGAAAAAGCGAGCCACCGCCGCGCGGGGCGGCAGCGTCTGATGCGTCGCGACGCTCTGGTTGTATTTCTGCGAGGCCCGCAGTTGCGTTCTTGGCAGGAGGTCGTTGGCTGGATGTGTGATCCTGCGTCATGTTCGACCGGCGCGAGTCTGGCGCCTCCGACGGCCGGGTGGAGCGCGTCACCTGGGCGGACTACGCCGCGCAGGGCAAGGGCCTGCTTGACAACCTTGCCGGCGCCCGTGCGCACCTCATGGGCGGCTGCGTGGGCTGCTCCGCGGTCGCCGTCTTCGCCGCCACCTGGCCGCAGGCGGCCGCGTCGAGGGTGCTCTACTCACCACGGGCGGTGCCAGGTACCGCATCGCGCAGTCCGCCAGGTTCGCGCGGCACCTGTCGTTTGTTTCCGAACGGGATCTGGTGACTGTGGTCGACCTAGCACTCTGCTCCGGGCAGGGGTTCACGCAGGACCCGCGCCTCGGCCCGTGGGTGAATGGCGGCAGCAACCGAAAGGGCAATGGGCGTCAGTGACGACATCCGCCAGATGACCGACCCAGATTTCCTGGCCGAGCGGGCGCGGGTCAGGGAAACGATCGAAGCGCTCCAGGAGCGCCTAGCCGAGCTGGACGACGAATTCCTCACGCGCGCCGGCGCGGCGTGGACGGAGGTAGCGCGGTGAACCACAGCGACCTAGTCGAGGTCAGCCTCAGTAACCTCCACGAGCACCGAGACGCCGCCGCCAGGTGGCTGGCCATCGAAGTCCTGCTGTCCGACGAAGCGGCCCTAGAAGACGACGACCTGGCAACCCGCCTAAACGCCCTCCAGTCCCGCCTCGAGACCCAGACTCGCCAAAGGTACGGCGTGGCATGAGAACCCGGCCAGGTCGAAGGCAGTGGCCGCGTCCAGGACGATGACTGCCCGGGGGTGATGACCACCCGGTCGGCGTCGGCCTGCGGGCGCTGCGTGGTGGCGACGTTCATCACGGCCGCCAGGCGAGCGGGCCAGTGAGCGCCCCGGCGCCGGTGATTTCCAGACCGGGCTTCCGGCGTTCGGCGAGTCTCCTGCGGGCGGCGCTGCGTCGGCGGGATGATGGCGCTTGTGGCACCTACAGGGAGTCGCGCGTCCC
>JAWWPV010000367.1:0-5310 GCA_033854775.1 Trebonia sp. | reverse complement strand
ATCGTCGCGTTGGCCTGACCGCCGCCCTCGCACATGGTCTGCAGGCCGTAGCGGATGCCGTTGTCGCGCATGTGATGGACCAGGGTCGTCATCAGCCGGGCGCCGCTGCCGCCCAGCGGGTGGCCGAGCGCGATCGCGCCGCCGTTGACGTTCAGCGCCTTCGCGTCCGCGCCGAACTCCGCCAGCCAGGCCAGCGGCACCGGCGCGAACGCCTCGTTCACCTCGAACGCCCTGATCTCGTCGATGCGCAGTCCGCTCTTCGCGAGTGCCTTCGCGGTCGCGGGGAGCGGCGCGGTGAGCATGACGACCGGGTCGTCCGCCGCGAGCACCGCCGTGTGCACCCGGGCGAGCGGGGTGAGGCCGAGCTCGCCGGCCCTTCTCGCCGGTGGTCATCAGCAGCGCGGCCGAACCGTCGCTGATCTGCGCGCTGTTGCCCGCGTGGATCACGCCGTCTTCCTTGAACGCCGGCTTGAGCTGGCCGAGCGATTCAAGCGAGCCACCCCGGCGGATGCCCTCGTCGGCGACCACGACGGTGCCGTCGTCCAGCGTGACGGGCACGATCTGGTCGGCGAACCGCCCGTCGTCCTGGGCCGCCGCCGCCTTCGCGTGCGAGCCCAGCGAGAACTCATCAAGCTTGGCGCGGGAGAGACCCCACCGCCGCGCGATCATCTCGGCGCCGACGCCCGGGTTCGGCCGGGCGCCGCCCCACCTGGTCTCCGTGACGGACCCGGCCGGATTCGCGCCGATCAGGGACGCCCCCATCGGCACGCGGCTCATCGACTCCACGCCACCGGCCACGACCACGTCGTACTGACCGACGATCAGCCCGGCAGCGGCGAAGTGCACCGACTGCTGCGACGACCCGCACTGCCTGTCCACCGTCGTGCTGGGCACCCTGTCCGGCCACCCCGCGGCGAAGACCGCGTGCCGGCCGATGTTGAACGTCTGCTCGCCCGCCTGGGTGACGCACCCCCAGATCACGTCGTCCACCACCGCAGGGTCGATGCCCGACCGCTCAGCGAGCGCCCGCAGCACATGTCCCGACAGGTCCACCGGATGCACCCCGGACAGGGCGCCGTTCCGCTTGCCCACCGGCGTCCGAACCGCCTCCACGATCACCGCGTCACGCACGGGCCGTCCTCCTTAGCGTTCTTAACGTCGGCCGGTAACTCGCTGGCTCAGTCGCTGGCCGGAAGGGGCTTGGCCTCCTTGAGCACGACCGGGACGCCGTCCACGCTCAGGCACCACCTCCCCGGCTTGGTGACGAGCAGCTCAAGGCCGGCGTCCTCGGCCGCCGTGTAGCGCTTGCCGAGCCGGGTGCCCTCGCCCGGCTCCCCTGCCGCGGCGATCCCGGCGTCTGGCGACGCCTGAACGTCGATCATCGGGTGGCCACCGCAGGCGACTACCGCTTCGGCGGCTCCGGAACGAACGACGATGATCTCGGTGGTGTCCACCTGGCTGCGCAGCCGGGTGCCTGGCTTCAGCTTCACGCGTTAATCCTGTTCATGCGGTCATGCTCGTTAGACGGTCGTGTTCTTTGAAGAGCGTTTCTTGCGCGATGCTCGCGAGACGGGTGCCGTCCGCGGTGTAGAAGGCGCCGGTGTACCAGCCGCGGCCGCCGGCCACGGTCTGCGGCACCAGGTCAATCAGGACCCAGTCGTCCAGCCGCGGGAGGCGGTGGAACCAGACGGCGTGATCCAGGCTCGCGCCGGTCTCGGTCTCATCGCCCTCAAGGGGGATCAGGCCGGTGGACATGTCGGACATGTAGGTCAGCACGCAGGCGTGCAGCAGGTCGTCGTCGGGAAGGGGTACCGTGCACCGGCACCAAAACCGGGTGGGCACCCGAGGGCCAAACCGATCCTCGCCCGCCGGACGGGTCTCGACGGACACGTGGTAGGGGTGGTCGGTGCTGGGCATCAGGTCAGGCGCGGGTACCTCGGGTGCCGGGTCGGCGTCATGCTCGGCCCCGGCCCTTGGCTCGGCGAAGGAGGCAGACATGTTGAAGATGACCTCGCCGTCCTGGATGGCCACCACGCGCCTGGCGGAAAACGACCGGCCGTCGCGGTCCCGGTACACCTGGAAGACGGTCGGCCTCGCCGCGCTGCCGCTGCGCAGGAAGTAGCCGTGCAGCGAGTGCGGCAGCCTGCCGTCGGGAACAGTGGACCCGGCCGCGTACAGTGCCTGCGCCGCGACCTGCCCGCCGTACAGCGCCCACGGCCGCTCCACGACCACGCAGGACCGGTACAGGTTCTCCTCGATGCCCTCAAGGTCGAGCAGGTCGAGGATGGACGGCTGGCCGAGCGCGGGTGGCTGGCCGAGTAGGCCGCGATGCGACATGTTATTAGTATAAATATCTGCCTGATTAAGGCAAGCCCGGCCCGGCCCCTCACCAAAGACCACACCGCCTGCCCTACTGCACCGTCATGCTCGGCGACGCCGTCAACGCCAAGAAGGCCGCCGGCCAGGCCAGGCAGACCCTCGAGGTCATCGACGTCGCCCAGCTGCTGGTCCGCTCCATCCGCCTCCGCGAAGGCGCGGACCAGGGAACCGATGCGCAAAAATCCTGATTGCGAGGCTTGATGTCTGGTTACACCAGGGCCGCCGTCGACTTCGAAGGCGGCGCCGGCCGGCTGGCCGGCGACCGCTGGACTCCGGACGGTCCGTCGCGCGGGGTCGTCCTGCTGCTGCACGGCGGCGGCCAGACCAGGCACTCGTGGCGCGAGGCCGGCCCGACACTCGCCGAAGACGGCTGGACGGCCATCGCCATCGACTTCCGCGGGCACGGCGACAGCGACCGGGCCGCCGACGGCCGCTACCGGGCGGACGCGATGGCCGAGGACGTGCTCCGGGTGATCGACGCCATCGGCGAGCCGCCAGTGATCATCGGCGCCTCGCTCGGCGGTCTCGCCGGCCTCATGGTCGCTGGGGAGCACCCCGCCGCGCTGCGCGCGCTTGTGCTGGTGGACTCGGTGCCCCGGATCGAACGCACTGGTTCCAGGCGCATCTTCGAGTTCATGCGCAGCGCGCCAGGCGGCTTCGGCTCGCTTGAGGAGGCGGCCGAGGCCGTGCGCGCGTACCAGCCGCACCGGGTCCGGCCCGTCAACCTGGACGGGATGCGGAAGAACGTCAGGCTCGCCGACGACGGCCGCTGGTACTGGCACTGGGACCCGAAGATGATGACGCAGCAGCCGGACTTGGCGGAGATGGGCCGGCTGGCCGCGCGGACCCGCACGGCGGCGGCAGCCACGCGGGTCCCCGTGCTGCTCGTGCGCGGCAAGCTCTCCGATGTCGTCTCCGAAGAGGGCGCGGCGGACCTGCTGGCGACGATCCCGCACGCCAGGTACACCGACGTCGCGGGGACCGGTCACATGGTCGCGGGCGACGACAACTCCGTGTTCCTCGAGCGGGTCGCGGAGTTCCTTGACAGCGAAGTCCGGTTACGCGGTCACGCCGCCTCGGCGGACTCCTCGGCGGGAACCGGCTTGGGCTTCGGGCGCTGCCAGAACGCCGCGAGCTGCGCGGCCGCGGCGGCCAGGCCGAGGCCGGCGGCGAGCCCGGCGCGCTGGACCGGGGTGAGCTTGTTATCGATGCCGAGGAGGCGGTCGACGCTGAGGCTGCCCGGGCCGATCGCCGCGAGCGCGACCGAGGCGGCGCTCAGGTTCAGCACGTACTCGTAGCCCTCGCCCGTGATGAAGAAGCCGTTCGGGACGTGGACCGAGCGCGCCGCGACCGCCATGGTGCCGATCACCGCCGACGCGGCGAGCGGCGTCCCGGCCCCGGCGATCAGCGCGGCGCCCGCGCCGACCTCCACGACGGCGCTCGCAGTGGCCTGGAGCCTCGGCTCCTTGAAGCCGATCGAGCCGAACCAGCGCGCCGTCCCGTCGAGGCTGCGCCCGTGGCGGATCCCGTGGGCGACCAGCGTCCCGCCGATCGCCGCGCGCAGCACCAGGCTGGCCACGTCCTTACCGCTCACTGGCGGTTCCTCCCTCGTCATCGCTTTTCAACACTGATAAAGCATTTACATAATATGACTGATTCACCGCTCAAGGCCGCGCCGTGATCGCCGGCGGCGCCGAGTCCGTGTCGACCGCCCCCGCGATGCGCATCCGGATCCCCGGCACCCAGGACTGGCAGGACCGCTGGATGCCGCAGTCGCACCCCGGCACCGCAGACGCCCCGTTCGACGACATGTCGATCACGGTCGGCTGGAACACCGCGCAGCTCGCCGGGGTCTCCCGCGAGGAGATGGACGCGTGGGCGCTCCGTTCCCACCAGCGCGCGACCGCGGCGATCGACGAGGGCAGGTTCGCCGCCGAGATCGTGCCGCTCAAGGTCCGCACCGCAGCCGGCGCCGAGATCGTCTTCGACACCGACGAGCACCCCCGCAGGAACACCTCCGTGGAGCGGCTGACCGGGCTCAAGGTGCTGCACCCTGAGATCGAGGGGTTCTCCATCACGGCAGGCAACTCCTCCGCATCAACGACGCGGCGTCCGCTGTCGTCCTCACCTCCGCCGATGTCGCGGCTTCACATGGGCTGACGCCGCTCGGCATGGTCCGGGGCTGGGCATCGGTCGGCGTCGACCCTGTCCGCACCGGACTCGCCCCGACCGAGGCGATCCCGAAGGCCCTTGCGCGGGCCGGCGTTTCGCTGTCCGACGTCAAGCTGTTCGAGATCAACGAGGCGTTCGCCTCGGTCGCCGTGGCAGCACGCGGATTCTCGGCCTCGACCCGGCGGCCGTCAATGTCAGCGGCAGCGGCTGCAGCCTCGGCCACCCGGTCGCGGCCACCGGCGGCCGGATGGTCACCACCCTGCTCGGCGACCTGCACCGCCGCGGCGGGGGCATCGGGGTGGCGGCCCTCTGCGCGGGGGGCGGCATGGGCTCCGCCCTCGTCATCGAGGCGTTCTGAAGTTCAAGGGCTTCTAAGACCATGATCCCGAACGGACCCGGCTGACTCCCGCACGCCAGGCCCGTGCGGGCTCCGTGGGTCGGCCGCGCACGCGAGTCCGTGCCTCCCGACAGTATACCGAGAAATGTCAAGCTAAAAACCAGTACTAGCCGAAACACGGGCAGATACGTCATAACTAGCTGGTGAGAGTCAACGAATCGAACGCGTGACCACTACTTCAACCTTACGTTTTTTGTCCGGTATGGGCAGTTTAGGTTTCATTCAATCCTGACTTTCGTCTGACGTATGAGGGCAGGCCGACGAGCCGGGGCGGGCCGACGCTTCGCGTCGTTGCCCGCTCTAGCCTGGCCCGTCCGGCGTCGTGGCTGCGCGCGGGGGCATGGCTTGCCACAAACGATGCA
>JAWWPV010000366.1:0-4438 GCA_033854775.1 Trebonia sp. | reverse complement strand
TGCTTCGCCAGCGAGCCTGCCCGGGTGACGCTCGACTGGGTGTCGTAGGACTTGATGTTGACCGAGTAGGTCGAGCCGCCGATCTTGATCCCGTTCTTGAACTGCGAGGTCGCCATGATCTGCTGGGTGACCCAGTTGTCGGGGTAGCCGAAGCCGGCCAGCGAGCCGGTCACCGGATGGATCCAGCCGATCGTGATTTCCTTGCTTGTCCCGCCGCCCGAA
The DNA here is from genome assembly GCA_033854775.1 of Trebonia sp. Classification (GTDB taxonomy): domain Bacteria; phylum Actinomycetota; class Actinomycetes; order Streptosporangiales; family Streptosporangiaceae; genus Trebonia. The sequence continues at coordinate 4,216 of JAWWPV010000366.1, read as the reverse complement.
CTGCTGCCCGTGCTCGTCGACGAGGACGAGGCGCCCTGGATACCGGAGCTGCAGGCTTCAAGAAGGGCACCGCCACCCAGGACAGCCGCGCCGACGCCGGCCGCGCGGAACAGGCTACGTCGGGAGACGCGGCCACCGGTGGGCTGGTTGTCGGTGCTGTCCGGTTGGGCAGTCTGGTCAGTCATGGCGTGGATCTCTCCTTGTATGAGTGCGCACCCATCGGCAGACACATGGCCACGACAAGGGGGTCGGTGACTCAGGGTTACCGAGGTGACGGTGAGTGTGAAATCCCTCACCGTAGGGATCAGAGAATAACAGCGGTCCAGTCCCTTACGTCGAGAAAAGTACCTATATGTGGCTCTTGTACGAGTGAAGATATTCACAGCCTGTGCGTGGTCGCAGCAGAAGACCCAGCGCGTTATGCAACTGTTTCATGAAGATCGAAGTAGCGTATTGTCGCATATCGGGCTGTGCCGAACATGGCCTCGACGGTTACATCGAGTTAAAATGGTGGTTGCCAGGGGGAAACGGCTCGCCGCGGTCCGGTGTCCGGCTAGCCGAGCGAAGGGCTGCGCGTAGCCCCTATACTGGCTTCTTGACGCTTGGCCGTGTGGCGCCCTCTCTCTGTCCGCCCGGCCCGGCGATACTCGCTCGGTCCGGCCGGCCATTCCCCGCTGGCGGGTGCCCGACACTCGTACCTACTTCGTGGGAGAAGCACAGCCGTGGCTGTCAAGATCAGACTGAAGCGCCTGGGCAAGATCCGGGAACCGTATTACCGTGTCGTCGTGGCCGACTCGCGCACCAAGCGGGACGGGCGGGCCATCGAGGAGATCGGCAAGTACCACCCGAAGCTTGAGCCGTCGCTCATCGACATCAACTCCGAGCGGGTGCAGTACTGGCTCTCGGTTGGCGCGCAGCCGACCGAGCAGGTCCAGCACCTGCTGACCATCACCGGTGACTGGCAGAAGTTCAAGGGCCTGCCCGGGGCCGAGGGCACCCTCAAGACCGGCAAGACCGGCGAGGCGAAGGCCGACAAGAAGGACCGCTACGAGGAGCTCGTCAAGGAGTCCCTCGCGGCGAAGGAGGCCAAGGCCGCCACCAAGCCGGCCAGGTCCGGGCAACGGCGGGACACGAAGAAGGCTGAGCCCGCCGAGGTTGCGCCTGCTGAGGTTGCGCCTGGCAAGGCTGCGCCTGGCACGGCTGCGCCTGCCAAGGCTGCGGCCGCCGAGCCTGCCGAGGCGCCCGTCGCCGAGTCCGCTCCGGCCGAGTCCGCCGAGGCCTAACGTGCTTGAGGAGGCCCTCGATCACCTGGTCCGGGGTATCGTGACTCACCCGGACGACGTCCGTGTCGTGAGCCGGATGCTCCGCCGGGGCAACGTACTAGAAGTCCGCGTCCACCCTGATGACCTGGGCAAGGTCATCGGCAGGGGTGGCCGGACCGCCCGGGCGCTGCGGACCGTGATTGGCTCCCTGGCCGGGAACAAGCACGTCCGCATCGATCTGCTGGAGACCGGCGAGGTTAGGTAATTTCCGTGCAGGTAACCGTCGGCCGGATCGGCCGTCCGCACGGGATTCGCGGTGACGTTGTGGTCGGTGTCCGCACCGACGAGCCCGAACTGCGGTTCGCGCCGGGCTCGCGGCTGGACACCGACCCGGCCGAGGTCGGCCCGCTCACCGTGGCGGGCCGCAAGTGGCACTCCGGCGAGCTCCTCGTCCGGTTCGAGGGCGTCACCGGCCGGGACGCCGCAGCCGAGCTCCGCGGTGCCTGGCTGACGGTGGACTCTGCCACGATCGCACCGCCCAAGGACCCTGACGAGTTCCGCGACGCCGACCTTGTCGGCCTGTCCGTCCGCACGGTCGACGGCACGCAGGTCGGCACCGTGGACGACGTGCTCCACTCGGGCCAGGACGTCCTGGTGATCAAGTCGGCGGACGGGCGCGAGACCATGGTGCCGTTCGTCAAGCCGCTCGTCCCCGACGTGGACATACCGGGCGGCATGCTGACCATCAACCCTCCCGATGGCCTCCTGAACCCCGAAGAAGCGTGAGTTCATGCCGCGTGGATGTGCCGTTGCTGTCGCTAGAGCGACACCGTTCGCACATCCATGGCCCTGAGGGATTAGCGTGCGGATCGATATTGTCACCATTTTTCCGGATTACTTCGGGCCGGCCAGCGCGGACGGGCGGGTCGGTGAGTCCGGGCCTCTTGGCGTGTCGCTGATCGGGAAGGCCGGGGCGCGCGGGGACATCGACTTCCGCGTGCACGACCTTCGCTCCTGGACGACCGATGTGCATCACGCCGTTGATGACACTCCCTTCGGGGGAGGGCCCGGGATGGTGATGAAGCCGGATGTCTGGGGCGATGCCCTCGACGCGGTGCTTGCGAGTGCGGGCGATTCGCCGTCTGCCGCCGCCAGGCTTGTCGTGCCGACGCCGAGCGGTGTGCCCTTCACCCAGGAGCTGGCGGCTGCCTACGCGCAGGAGTCGCGTCTCGTGTTCGCCTGCGGGCGGTACGAGGGGATCGACTCGCGGGTGGTCGCCGACGCCAGGACGCGGATGCAGGTCGATGAGGTCAGCATCGGGGATTACGTCCTGGCCGGGGGAGAGGTGGCCGTCGCCGTGATCGTCGAAGCGGTCTGCCGTCTCCTGCCCGGCGTGCTCGGAAACGAGCAGTCAAACCGCGACGACTCCTTCGGCGGCACCGGGGGACCGATGAGCGGGCTGCTTGAGGGCCCCGTCTACACCCGGCCGAGAACGTGGCGCGAGCGCGAAGTGCCTGACGTAGTATTGTCGGGCAATCACCGGGCGATCGCGCGCTGGCAGCGGGATGAGTCGCTGCGTCGCACCGCTGTCAACCGGCCAGACCTGATTCGCCGTCTAGCGGCGGCACCCGACGGCCTCGACAAGCGGGATCGTCAGGTGCTAGCTGACGTTGGTTTTCCGGTTGACACCGAAAATATGGCACACTGAAGAGCGCTGCCCGTTCGGGCGTTGACCCTGCCGGGGTGTTTCCCTGGCTAACGCAGGCTTCCACCCGGATGCGCGCTGCCGCGCATTCCGACCAGGACTGAGGAAACATCCATCATGCACACCGCGATCGCCGAGCTTGAGCAGGCCCAGATCCGGACTGACGTCCCGAACTTCCGACCCGGTGACACCCTTAAGGTGCACGTCAAGGTGACGGAGGGCAACCGCTCCCGCATCCAGGTCTTCCAGGGTGTCGTGATCCGGCGCCAGGGCGGCGGCCTGCGGGAGACCTTCACCGTGCGCAAGGTGAGTTACGGCGTGGGCGTGGAGCGCACGTTCCCGGTGCACAGCCCGTCGATCGACAAGATCGAGGCCGTCACCCGTGGCCGCGTCCGCCGCGCCAAGCTGTACTACCTGCGCGACCTGCGCGGTAAGGCCGCCAGGATCAAGGAGCGGCGGGAGACCGTCGCCAGCTGACTAAGCTGACGAGCTGATCTCGGATGGCCCCTGACCCGGGTGCCGATCCAGGCGCACAGGCGGACGCGGCGGCGGCTGCCGAGGAAGCGTCTGCCGATAGCGCGGCGAAGCCGGGCAAAGCCAAGCGGCGGAAGCGGTCCTTCTGGCGCGATCTCGCTGTGATCGTGGTCGCGGCCCTGGTGCTGACGATCCTGCTGAAAGCGTTCGTCGTCCAGGTGTTCTCCATCCCCTCCGGGTCGATGGAGAACACCCTGCTGCCCGGTGACCGGATCCTGGTCAGCAAGATCGTCTACCAGTTCCGGCCCATCGCCCGCGGCGACATCGTGGTGTTCAGCGGCGCCGGGTCCTGGGACCCGCCGGATCAGCCGCCGAGCAACTGGTTCGCCAGGACCTGGGACGGCGCGACGAACCTGGTCGGCATCGCCGGGCCGAACACCGACTACGTCAAGCGGGTGATCGGCACCCCGGGTGACCACGTGGTCTGCTGCAACGCCCAGGGCCGGGTGACGGTCAACGGCGTGCCGCTGTCCGAGTCGTCCTACGTCTACCCGGGAGACGCCCCCTCCGAGATGCGGTTCAACATCACCGTCCCGTCGGGGCGGCTGTGGGTCATGGGGGACAACCGGGGAGACTCCGACGACTCCCGCTACCGGACCTCCTACCCCGGTGGAGGGACCATCCCGGAAAGCGCCGTCGTGGGCCGGGCGTTCTTGATCATCTGGCCGCTCTCGCGCGTCTCGGATCTCCCCATCCCGAATACCTTCGAGCAGCC
>JAWWPV010000365.1:0-4532 GCA_033854775.1 Trebonia sp. | reverse complement strand
ACGGAAGACCCTCGCCCAAGTCACGTCAATGTCCCAGGGCAACGAGGGCCCGATGCCTGCGCGTGACAGGCGAGGGGTACCACGGGTCATCACGGGGACTTTGAGACACCCTGCTGGGGCTTCTCGGGCCTAACAGGCTCGGTACTTGCGGCTGTCACGTGCAAGTTGCGGCTTGCGCGATTCCCGACCGTGTGCAAGTGTCTACTTGCGCATTGTAGATCCACGAGGGAGCCCGAACATGCCAGAAGATCGTGTCGAGCGGACCGTCCATATCGCCGCGACGACGGAGCGCGTGTGGGACATCCTGACCAAGCCGGAACACATCGGCCGCTGGTTCGGGTCCGGTACTCCGGCGACGGTGGACCTGCGGCCCGACGGGGTCATGGTGCTCGAACCGGCGCACGGCGAGCGGTTTCTGGCCCGCGTCGTCAAGGTCGACCCACCGCACTACCTCGCCTACCGCTGGGCCAGCGCCTACCCGGACGTCCTCGCCGACGAGACGAACTCGACCCTGGTCGAGTTCCGCCTGAGCGCCGAGGGAGCGATAACGCGCCTGACCGTGTCCGAGAGCGGGTTCGCCTCTCTCGCGATCCCGGCCGGCCGCGAGGACTTCGCCTCGCACGCGAGCCACAGCCGGGGCTGGACCGAGGTCCTGCACAACCTTGCCAAGTATGTCGAACAAGGCGCAGCGTGACGGCCGCCCTTCTGGATCATGCCGATCAGCTGTTCGCGGCACTCGCCGAGCCGAACCGTCGCCTGCTTCTCGAACACCTCGGCACCCGCGGTGTCGCCACCGCGACCACGCTGGCCGCCGGGCTTCCCGTGTCTCGGCAGGCAGTGGTGCAACACCTCGCCGTGCTGGAGAGCGTCGACCTCGTCTCAAGTGCACGGGCCGGACGCGAACGCCGCTACACGGTGCACGTCGAACCGCTCACCGCCGCGGCGAGCTGGATGAACCAGGTCGCCGCCCAATGGGATGCCCGACTCGCCGCGATCAAGGCGCTCGCCGAGGCACCCACCGACTAGCCACGGTCACCAACATCGAGGAGATGTCATGATCATCGACGACAGGACAGCTCTGGTGACCAGGGCACACCGCGGCATCGGGCAAGACGAGCCCTACGCGGGGCCCCTCGGCGCGCCGGTCAGGCCACGCGGTCGGGCAGCTGCGACGGCAGCTGCGCTGGCCATGACGTTCGGGATCGCCGGCGCTGCGTGGGCGATAGCTGTCTGGCAGATGAGCGGGATGGACATGGGGGTGGCGACCCGGCTCGGTTCGTTCGCGTTCTTTGTCACCCTGTGGGTGTCGATGATGGCGGCGATGATGCTGCCGGGCGCGGCTCCGGCGGTCCTGCGACGGGCTCAGGCCAGCGGGCATGTGCGCGCGGTGCCGCGCTTCGTCGGGTCCTACCTTGCCGTCTGGACGCTCGTGGGCGTGGCCGTGTTTGCGTTGTACCGGCCGCACGGGTCGTTCGTCGCCGGTGCGGTTGCCATCGCGGCGGGTGTCTACGAGTTCACGCCGATCAAGGCGTACTTCCGCCGGCGCTGCCGCGAGAGCGTCTGGTCTGGATTCCGGTTCGGGCTGTCCTGCGTCGGCTCGAGCATCGGCCTGATGGTGATGCTGGTGGCGCTGGGCGTCATGAGCTTCGCCTGGATGTCAGTGATCGCTGTGGTCGTCCTGGCCCAGAAGGTCCTGCCCGCGAAGGCTGCCATCGATGTGCCGCTGGCGCTGGCGATCGTCGGACTTGGGGTCCTGATCGTCGTCGCGCCCTCGTCGGTTCCCGGTCTCACACCCCCGATGTGAGACGTCATCGGCGGCGCGGGCCACACCAAGTGTCGTAACGACTAGAAGGAGAGAAGCACATGACCGACCACAAGACCGGAACGCGTGAGGAATGGCTCGCGGCCCGGCTCGAGTTGCTCGAGGCCGAGAAGGCCCTGACCCGGCGCAGCGACGAGCTGGCGCGGCAGCGACAGGAGCTGCCCTGGGTACGCATCGACAAGGAGTACCGCTTCCAGACCGACGAGGGCGAGGCGTCGCTCGCGGAACTCTTCCGAGGACGCCCGCAGCTCCTCATCTACCACTTCATGTTCGGCCCCGACTACACGGCGGGGTGTCCGAGCTGCTCCGCGATCGCCGACGGCTTTGACCGCTCCGCCGTCCACCTCGCGAACCACGACGTCACGCTCGGCGCGGTGTCGCGGGCTCCGATCGCGAAACTGCAGACATACAAGAAGCGGATGGGCTGGAGCTTCCCCTGGGCGTCCTCATCCGGCAGCGACTTCAACCACGACTTCCAGGCAGCGAACACCAAGGAGGAGTGGGAGTCAGGAACCGTCGAGTACAACTTCACCAGCGCGGACCTTCGGCCGCCAGCCGGTCAGGACAGCTCCGAGCTCGACGAGTTCGCAGCCAGCATCGTCGGGACGGACTGGGCGACGTACCGGCGAGAAGGACCGGGCGTCAGCGCGTTCGCGCTCGAGGATGGCGCCGTCTACCACACCTACTCGGCGTACGCGCGCGGGCTGGATGGCCTCTGGGGCATGTACCAGTGGCTCGACCGCGCGCCACTCGGCCGCAACGAGACCGGCATGTGGTGGCGCCGCCACGACGAGTACGAAAGCCAGTGACGCAGCTCGTTCGTCGGCGCGGTGTTGTCGGTGGCACCCGGATCTGGCATGGGGGAATCTCCTCACTGTTCGCTGCGTCGGTTTCTTTGTCTGCGCAGTGAGACGGCTGCCTGGGCGAAAGCCTTCGGCAGGCGAGTTAGCCGGCGTCCCTGGTGAAGGACCCTCGCCAGACCTCGATGGAGCCGTTGCTGAGTGCGGTGGTGTAGTTGATGACCCGGGTGTAGCCGTCGTCGAGGAGCATCGGCAGCGCCGGTCCGGCGGGCAGGCCGTTCGCGAAGGTCTTGGTAATCCAGGCTTGGACCCAGGCCGTTTCGTTCGTCCACTCGGTGGCGGTGAAGCCGGCCTCCTCGATCGAGGCGTGTAGTGAGTCGGCGGTGACGACGAAGCTGTCGGTGCCGTCGAGTGACCACGGCATCGGCCAGGGCAGGTCAGCCTGATGCGGCTGGCAGACCTCCCAGATGGCCAGGCGTGCGCCGAGGGCGAGGCAACGGGCGATGTGCGCGAACCAGGCGGTCTTGTCCTGGACGTTCATCTGGACATGCATCGTGATCGCGGCCTGGAACAGGGGGTCAGGTTCGAACGTGGTGATGTCGCCCACCCGGAAGTGGACGAGGTCGCGCAATCCGGTCTTGGCGCTCAGGTCGCGGGCGGCGTCGACGTAGGCCGGGGTGATGTCGACGCCGATGACGCGGTTGCCGGTTCGGCGGGCGATCTGCCGCGCGGGTCCACCGAAGCCCGAGCCGATGTCCAGGACACGGTCGCCCTCCGCGAGCGCGAGGCCACCGATGAGCAGGTCGACCGCGTCGGCGCCGCCGATGTGGAACTGGTCGAGGTTGTCCAGCGCACCGTCGGCCGACGCATCCAGGTCTGGATGTTCGCTCAGAAGCCGGTCGATCGTCTGGCCGACAGTCGTTTCTCCGTAGGTCATCGCACGAGGTCCTTGCCATCGCTTGTGGTAGCCGTCCGTCCGGCTAGGTGGTGTTCAGGTCCGGGCATCTGCGGGGGTTGGGCGGGCAGGAAGGCGCCCGCGAGCAGCGCGCCGGCGACAGCGACGGCTCCGGCGACGACGCACCCGACGCTGAGGCCATGGTCGAAGGCGCTGGTGGCGGCCTGGTGGACGGCGTCGGCCGCGGCGCTCTGGCCGTGCGCGGCGAGCTGGCCGGAGACACCGAACGCTGCCCCGACCGACTGGTGGACGAGGTTCGTCAGGGTGTGCGGCAACGTCGCGGGAAGGGACGTGGTAAGCCGCGAGTCGTACAGCGAGGCGTAGACGCTACCGATGACGGCCACACCGAGGGTGCCGCCGAGCAGGCGGGTCGAGTCGTTCACGGCGGAGCCGACACCGGCCTGGTGGGCCGCGACGGCCCCCATGATCGACTCGGTCGCGGGCGCGGAAGTCAGGCCCAGGCCCAGGCCGTAGACAACCATCTGGATGGCGATCATCCCGTAGCTGAGTGTGGGCGTGATGTCGCTGGCGACCCAGAAGTAGAAGATCGCCTGCAGGGCCAGCCCGGCGGTGACGATGGTCTTGGTGCCGAGACGGATCGCGAGCCGGGTGCCGACGGTCGATCCGACGGCGACGGAGATCGCGACGGGCAGCAGGTGCACGCCGGTGGACAGCGGGCTGTAGGTCCGGACGAACTGGAAGTACTGGGTCATCAGGAAGATGAAGCCGAACAGCGTGAAGAACGCGACGGTGACCGCGGCGCTGGCTGCGCTGAAGCGCATGTTCGTGAACAGGCGCACATCCAGCATCGGCTGGTCGGTGCGGCGCTCGCCGACGATGAATGCGATCAGCAGGACAGCGGTGCCGGCGAACCCGAGCAGCGACGCCGTTGACGTCCAGCCCCGGGCCGGAGCCTCGATGATGGTGTAGACCAGCAGCCCCATGAAGCCGCCGG
>JAWWPV010000364.1:0-4127 GCA_033854775.1 Trebonia sp. | reverse complement strand
TGATCGTCATGCTCTCCCTGTCCTGGGAGGTCAGCGTCCTCGCGCTGGTGCTGATCCCGCTGTTCATGTTCCCGGTGCGGATGGTCGGCAAGCGGCTGCAGCGGCTGAGCCGCCAGGCGATGCAGCTCAACGCCGAGATGGGCACCACGATGACCGAGCGGTTCAACGTGGCGGGCGCGATGCTCGCCAAGCTCTACGGCCGGCCGCGGCAGGAGTCTGAGCTGTTCGCCTCCAAGGCGCACAAGGTCCGCGAGATCGGCGTCACCAGGGACATGTACGGGTCGTTCCTGATGATCGGGATCACCCTGCTCACCGCGCTGTTCACCGCCGTCGTCTACGGCGTCGGCGGCTCGCTGGTGATCAACGGCGCGTTCCAGTTCGGCACCCTCGTCGCGCTGGCGCAGCTCATCACCCGCGTCTACGGGCCGATCGGCGGACTGTCCAACGTGCAGGTCCAGGTGATGACCGCGCTCGTCAGCTTCGACCGCGTCTTCGAGGTCCTCGACCTTGAGCCGCTGATCAAGGAGAAGCCTGACGCCGCCGTCCTACCCGCCCGCGACGCTGCCGGGACCGCGCCGTCCATCGCGTTCGACCAGGTGTCGTTCCGCTACCCGACCGCCGCCGAGGTCTCCCTCGCCTCCCTGGAGTCGATCGCGCTCAAGCAGCCAGAGCGGACCGACGCCGCCGCGGGCGTGCTGCACGACATCTCGTTCACCGCCCCCGCCGGGCAGCTCACCGCCCTCGTCGGCCCGTCCGGGGCGGGCAAGACCACGATCACCCAGCTGGTCGCCCGGATGTACGACCCGAACGACGGCGCCGTCCGCATCGGCGGCCACGACATCCGCGACGTCACGCTCGACTCGCTGCACGACGTCGTCGGCGTCGTCACCCAGGACGCGCACCTGTTCCACGACACCATCAGGACTAACCTCCTGTACGCGCGCCCCGCCGCGACCGAGGCCGAGATCGTCCAGGCGTGCAAGGCCGCGCAGATCTGGGACCTCATCTCGGTGCTGCCCGACGGACTCGACACGATCGTCGGCGACCGCGGCTACCGGCTGTCCGGCGGTGAGAAGCAGCGCGTCGCCCTCGCCCGCCTGCTGCTCAAGGAGCCGTCGATCGTGGTGCTCGACGAGGCGACCGCGCACCTGGACTCCGAGTCAGAGCTCGCCGTCCAGCAGGCCCTGTCGGTCGCCCTCGAGGGCCGGACGTCGCTGGTCATCGCCCACCGGCTGTCCACTGTGCGCGAGGCGGACCAGATCCTCGTGATCGAGTCGGGCCAGGTCGCGGAGACCGGCACGCACGAGGAGCTGCTCGCGGCCGGCGGCCTGTACGCGGACCTGTACCTGACCCAGTTCAAGAGCCAGGAAAACCAGGAGCGCCAGGCGCAGCGGTTGCATGGTCCCGTCGTGTAGCGCTACTTATAACCGAGGCGGCGGAGCTCGGCGGCGGCGACCTTCTCGACGTCGGCATGCTGGCTATAGGAAAGGGTGCGCCGCCACTCGTTCTGCTCCAGCTTGGCGCGCTTGGTAGACGGGGTCACCGGGGCGGCGATCTTGGACCCGGTGAACTCGCTGAGCATGGCGGCGGCGGTGCCGGGGTTGCGGGCCACGTCCTCGTAGCGGAGCGTCTTCAGCTGGTCGGCGGGCAGTGCCCGGCGCAGCCGGGCGGCGATCCTGATCGCACCGCGCCAGCGCATCGCGCACTTGCCCGCGCCGGACAGCGACGGCCACTGGGCCCGGTCCGACTCGTCCTCCACCCCGTAGAAGGGGTTCGGGAACTCGGTCTCGATGTTGACCACGCTCGGCCGGAACCAGGACATCGCCACCTGGTCGGTGAGCATCGCCGCCACGCTGTCCCTGCCGTCCCGCACGACCTGGACGATTAGCGCGTCGGGGAACGCGGCGACCAGGGCCTCGGCGCAGTAGGTCAGGTCCGGGCTCGCGTCGCCGAACCGGGAAAGGCCGCGCTGCTCCGCGCACGGCCCGACCTCCGCCTCGCGAAGCCCCGCCGCCGAGCGGCACTGCGGCGTGCACTCGACGCAGCTCGTCGGGCCGATCTGCCAGCCCTGCGCGAACGCGTCGCGCATGACCGCGGCGGCGGCGTCTCCCCGGCCGCTGTGCATGGAGGGCCGCCGCGCGAACCCGTAGACGGCCTGAAGCACGACCTGCTGCCCGATGGTCACGTGGAACCCCGGGGAGATCTTGAGCGCCCGGCCGACGGACTCCGCGCCGGAATGAGGCGCACCGATGACGAAGACCGGCTGGGTCACGTTGCGTGCGTTAACGAAAAGAATATGGCGCGGGGGCATCAATCGCGTTATCGTGGCGGGCCTGCGGAGGCAGCGGGTGCGGGGGAGAGGTAAGAAAAGGAGGGAGCGGGGCGCGCTGTCGGGCGCGGCAATCGTTTGGGTCTCCCCAGTACCGTACTCGGTGCGGCGACCACATAAGCTGTCCCCGTGCGAGTACTACCGCCTGTCGTGATCAGGCCTTCCGTGATGCGGCTTCTCGCGCTTGGCCTGGCCTGCGTCGCCTGCTGCCTGGGCGTGACCGGGTGCGCACAGTTCAACAAGGCCCTCGGCCAGCAGCAGGCGAACATCTACTTCCAGGCGAGCACGCCGGCCGCGTTCAAGCTGAAGGTCCGCGCCGCGTGCAACAACCTGCCCCACGTGAAGGCCTCCCCGCTCGCGACCGGAGTGCCGCTGGCCTCCGCCATCGACGTCGTGACCTACAACACGACAGGCGCGGGCGTCGCGGACATCGCCCGCCTCGAGGAATGCGTGAACAAGTTCGCGCCGCAGGTCCAGGGCGTCGACGTCACCGACTCATCCGACGACAGTTGACCGCAGGGGGGACGCCCCCCCCAGCACCATGCTGCCCGCGGGGGGACGACCCCCTGCACCCCCCGATCATGGAAGGGCTTCGCCCCTAGCCTCCCCACGGGGGGACACGCAAAAAACGCGCGCCCCCCGCGCTGTGGTTGCGGTTAGGGCCTTGTGGTTGCTGTAGGAAGGCGTTGCGCAACCCGCAACGCCTCGCGCTGTGGTTGCGGTTAAGTCCTCGCGCCGTGGGTTTTACGTGGTTCGTGTCTCGTTACAATCGTTGCACCGATGTTTCCTACTTTCCTGGTCCGGTATATAGTAGATTTCTAACCTAGTTAACCGATTGGGAATGGAAACTTAATGCGCAGAGTCCTGACCGGTGCGCCCGCCCTCGTCGGCACCGCCGTGGTGGGCGGGGCCCTCCTTGTCGCTGGCTGCTCCTCTTCCTCCTCCTCTTCTTCGGCGGCCGCGGCCGGCACAAGCACGGCGACCGCGGCCGCCGCGCCCGTGACGGTGCGCCTTGGCTACCTGGCGAACATCACGCACGCGCCCGCCCTGATCGCGGTGAAGAACGGCTACTTCACGAAGGAGCTCGGCTCGGCGGGCACGGTGAAGACGTCGGTCTTCACCAGCGGTACGCAGGAGACGACCGCGATCCTGGCCGGCCAGCTTGACGCCGCTTACGTCGGGCCCAACCCGGCGATCAACGCCTGGCAGAAGTCGAACGGCACCGCGATCAAGGTCGTCTCAGGCGTCGCGACCGGCGGGGCCTCCATCATCGTGAAGCCCGCGATCAGCTCCGCGGCACAGCTCAAAGGGCAGTCCGTGGCCACACCGTCGCTCGGCAACACCCAGGACGTGGCGGTGCGCTACTGGCTCAAGCAGCAGGGGCTGACCACCAGCACGACCGGCGGCGGCGACGTCGCGATCAAGCCGACGAGCCCGAACTCAGCCGCCGTGCTCGAGTTCAAGTCGGGGCAGATCGCCGGCGCCTCCGAGCCGTCGCCCTACGACGTCGAGATGGTCCAGGACGGCGGGAAGGTGCTGCTGTCCGAGCCGGGCGTGACGACCGTGCTGATGGTCACGCAGTCGTTCCTGTCGGCGCACCCGGCGGTCGTCGCCGACCTGCTGAAGGCGAACCTCGACGCGCTCAACTACATCAAGTCAAGCCCGGCCAGCGCCGAGCAGGCCGCCAACGACGAGCTCGCCGCCTATACCGGCAAGCCGCTGTCATCCAAGGTGCTCGACCCGGCGTTCAAGGAGATCACCTTCACCGCCAACCCGGACGCGACGTCGCTGACCCAGG
>JAWWPV010000363.1:0-2943 GCA_033854775.1 Trebonia sp. | reverse complement strand
TCGGGCCGGCTCCAGCCGGCCCGACGGCACACGGGGACTGGGCGATACCCTGGCCCGCGTGCTTGAACGTGTCACGGTCACCAGTTACCTGGCCCCGCTCCGGGAGGGCGGCAGCCTGCCGGGTCTCGTAGAGGCCGACAACCTCGGCACCTACGTGCTCAAGTTCCGTGGCGCCGGCCAGGGGCCGCTCGCGCTCGTGGCGGAGATCATCGCGGGTGAGCTGGCCCGCGCGCTCGGCCTGCGGACGCCAGAGCTCGCCCTCGCGGACCTGGACCCGCGGATCGCCGCGAGCGAGCCTGACGAGGAGATCCAGGATCTGCTCCGGGCGAGCGCGGGCCTCAACCTCGCCGTGGACTTCCTCCCCGGCTCCGCCGGGTTCGACCCGCTTGGCTGGACCGTGGATGAGGACTTCGCCAGTGAGCTGCTCTGGTTCGACGCGCTGATCCAGAACGTCGACCGCACCTGGCGCAACCCCAACCTGATGGTCTGGCACGGTGACATCTGGCTCATCGACCACGGGGCCGCGCTGTACTTCCACCACGACTGGTCGCGAGCGGCACCGGACAAGCCCTTCGACGCGCGGCAGCACGTCGTCAGGGACAGGGCCACCAGGCTCAAGCAGGCACACGAGAGGCTAGCCCCGCTGATAACGGCGGCAACCCTGGAACGAGTCACGGGCGACGTCCCGCCCGAGTGGTTCGGCGAGCGCGGCGCGGACGCCTACGTCGACCAGCTGCTCAACCGCGCGCCCCTGGTCCCGGAGGTCATCCGGCTATGAGCGAGATCTTCGAGTACGCCCTGATCCGCGTCGTCCCCAGGATCGACCGCGGAGAGTCGATCAACGTTGGCGTGCTCGTCTACTCCAAGTCGTTCCGCTACCTCAAGGCGAGGATCGAGCTGAACGAGAACCGCCTCAGGGCGCTCGACCCCGGCGCGGACGTCGAGGCCGTCCGCGGCGCGCTCCGCGCGTTCGGCCGGGCCTGCACCGAGGGGCCACTGGCCGAGCAGAGCCTCGGCGAACGGTTCCGCTGGCTGACCGCACCGCGATCGGCGATCGTCCAGCCGGGCCCGGTCCACGCCGGGATCACCGGCGATCCTGACGCGGACCTAGACCGCCTGTTCAGCACCCTGGTAGCCAGCTAGCGAAGCCGCCGGAGCGTCTCGCCTGCCGTGACAGTCCGGTGGCCGGCCGGGCGAAGCATGAACTCGTTCTGAGTGATGGACTTCAGCTAACGCACCTTCCGGTACCTGGCCGGCGGCGGAGGTGGCGAAATGCCGCTTTTACCAACACGTCACAAGCTGGATTCGGGAGTTTCCCCAGGAAATGGCATGATCACCACCGTGACTGCAGTGCTCTCGACGGCCAGAAGGCAGGTGTCTGCCTACCCGGAGCTCGCCGCCGTCCTGGTGGCCGCGGTCATCGGCCTCACCGTCCAGCGCCCCCTGGCCTGGCTGGCGGGTCACGAAGGCATCAACGTGCTGCTCGTCATCCTGGTCTTCGCTACCGCGGTCACCATCGACCCGCGGGCGCTGCGCCGTCTCGCGGCGGCCTGGCGGCGCATCCTCGCCGCGGTCCTCGTCGGCGTCACCGTGCTCCCCGCCCTGTCCTGGGCGGTCGCCCACCTGGTGCCGGCCGGCCCGCTCCGTGACGGCGTCCTGGTGACCGGCCTGGCCCCGTGTGAGATCGCGTCGGTCGCCACGACCGCCCTGGCCGGCGGCGAGGCCGCCGTCGCGGCGGGGGTGCTGATCGGCTCCACCCTCGCCACGGTCATCCTGGCCGCCCCGATCCTGACCCTGGAGGCCGGCCATGCCGGCTTCTCCCCGGCCGGCGTCATCGCGAACCTGGCCGTGGTCGTCGCCCTCCCGCTGGCGGCCGGCATCGCCCTGCGGTCCTTGGTTCGGCCGGCCGCCCGCATCCTGGCGACCGGCCGCGCGGAGACCGTCGCCTCCCGGACCGCGCTCGCCGCGGTCGCGGCCCTGGTCGCCCTCGTCGCCGCCGAGGTCCACCTCACCGCCAGTTACGTCGCCGTCGCCGCCGCCCTGGCGTTGTTCCTCGCGGCGTCGGCCGTGCTTGGCCGGGCACTCGGCGTTCGCTCCGCCAGGCCGACAGGATCGGCGCTGCTCCTCACCACCTCGATGCGCGACTTCGCGATCGCGGCCGCCCTGGCCGCGTCCGCGTTCGGTCCCCAGGCAGCGGCCCCGCTGGGCCTGTACGGCGTCGCCGTCCTGATCTGGGGGACGGCCGCGGCCGGCGCCCTCCGCGCCCGCGCCCGCCCCGGGTGACCGTAGCGGACACGGGTAACACCAGAGGCGCCCGCCGCACGCGTCCGGCCTTGTTTAACCTGGCCACGGCCGGCCATGCTGGTTGGGCGAGAGCCTCACCGGCGAGGAACGAGGGGACAGCCATGGGCCCGGAGCTTAGCTACACGTCGGCGACGAGCGGTACGCCGATGCTCGGCGACACGATCGGCGGGAACTTCGACGCCGCGGCCGCCAGGTTCCCTGACCGCCTCGCCCTGGTCGACGTCCCTGCCGGGTTGCGCTACACCTACGCGGAGCTGAAGGACGAGGTCGACGCCCTCGCGTACGCGCTGCTCGGCACCGGCATCGTCAAGGGCGACCGCGTCGGCATCTGGTCGCCGAACAGGGCCGAGTGGACCGTCACCCAGTACGCCACCGCCAAGATCGGCGCGATCCTGGTCAACATCAACCCCGCCTACCGCACCAGCGAGCTTGAGTTCGTGCTCAACCAGTCGGGTTGCAGGCTGCTGATCGCCGCGCAGCGGCTGAAGACCTCCGACTACGCCGCCATGATCGCCGAGGTGCGTCCGCGCTGCGCGGACCTGGAGCAGGTCGTCCTCCTCGACTCCGGCGCCTGGCGCGACATTCTCGAAACTGGTTACTCCGATTTTTCCGTCCGCGACGCCGCCCTGGACAGCATCC
>JAWWPV010000362.1:0-3583 GCA_033854775.1 Trebonia sp. | reverse complement strand
TCACGAGACGCCACGCATGACTCGGGGCCACCGCGGGTCGCTAGCCCTTTCGGTGTAGAGCTCTTCCATCTCCTCCTTCGTGCCGGTTTATCCCGGCGCACGTCAAAAGTGGCGATATCCGCCCCCGATGACCCGCGATCACGGAAACAGCCGGCCCGCAGCACCAGCAAACCGGGGCACAACGGGCGAACAGGTCGGCCTTCCTCGGCCGGACACCCGGATGACCCGCGATCACAAGCGGCCAGCGCCACCCGAGAACACGTCACAAGGACAGGCAAGACGCGAAACCGGACCGCCCGCGGGACCGCGACACGCCCGGGACGGGCAACCTGAAAACCGCGCCCTATGGCGCGCATTTCTATCCGCTCTCCTATCCACCCTGAAGGGCGTTGGCACGCTTCTTGCTGTTATCGGACGGGGCCGCTCTCAGCTAGCTGATGGCCGGAAATGGCGCAGGATCCGGCTTGCGTAGTAGGCCTCCCAGGGTTCGCCTGGTGCCTTAGCCGTGTATTCCTTGTCGAGGCCGACGAGCAGGTAGATCAACTCGCTTCGCACAGGCTTGGCGTCCAGCAGGTCCGGCAGCTCCGACAGGTTGATGAGCCACCACGCGTACCAGGAAGCCCAGTCGTCGTCGGCTCCGTCGACGATCCGGAAAACGCGATGGTGGGTCTCGCCCGCCTCATGCAGCAAGGCGCTGACCTGCTCCAGTGTGTCCGTCATGTGATTCCCCCCGTCGCCGCTGTCGGCGGCATCAAGGTCATGATGGCCAGTCAGGCCAGCTCGTAACCGTACGGCAAGCCGCTCGATCCGCTGTCGCCTGCGTGGCGCGGCCTATGCCGGTCACGGCTCGTTTCCCGATCTCGGCGAGGTAATGCGGCTACCGTCACCAGCGCAGTGCCTTTGCTGTTGCCTTCCCTTAGCCGAGCCAGCGTTCCATGCAGTTGAG
This sequence comes from Trebonia sp., assembly GCA_033854775.1. GTDB lineage: Bacteria > Actinomycetota > Actinomycetes > Streptosporangiales > Streptosporangiaceae > Trebonia. The sequence goes on along the minus strand of JAWWPV010000362.1, from coordinate 2,637 downwards.
GAGTTCCTCGACGTCGATCGGCTTGGTGATGTAGTCGGTCGCGCCGGCGTCGATGCTCTTCTCCCTGTCGCCCTGCATGGCGCGGGCGGTGACGGTGATGACGGGCAGCCGGGAGTACTGCGGCATCTTCCTGATGGCGCGGGTGGTCTCGTAGCCGTCCATCTGCGGCATCATCACGTCCATGAGGACCAGGTCGATGTCGCCCGCGGCGAGTTCGGCGATCGCCTTGCGGCCGTCGGTCGCCTGGACCACGGTCATGCCGTGCATCTCGAGGACGTCGGTGAGGACGAAGGCGTTGCGCGGGTCGTCGTCGACGACGAGGACCTTGTGGCCGCGCAGCGCCTCGTGCGGCATGGCCGCGGGCACCGGCCGGACGCTGTCCCCCGTGAAGGCCCGGGGGTGCGGGCCGCCGTGCTGGGTCAGCGGCAGGTGGAGGCTGAAGGTGCTGCCCCTGCCGAGCTCGCTGTGCACGGTCACCTCGCCGCCGAGCCGTGCGGCGACCTCCCGGCAGATCGCCAGGCCGAGGCCGGTGCCGCCGTAGCGGCGGCTGGTGGTCCCGTCGCCCTGCTGGAAGGCGGAGAAGATGTTCGTGAGGTTGTCCCGGCTGATGCCGATGCCGGTGTCGGTCACGGTGAACACGATCCTTGGCCCGGTGTCTGGGAACTGCGCGGCGGCGGTCTCGATCAGCAGCTCGACGCGGCCGCGCTCGGTGAACTTGACCGCGTTGGACAGCAGGTTGTAGAGGATCTGACGGAGCCGCTGCTTGTCGGTCACCAGGTCGGCAGGCACTTCCGTTTCCGTGGTGATCATGAAGCCGAGCCGCTTCTCCTCGGTCAGCGGGCCGAACACGCCGCGCAGGTCCTCGATCAGCCCGGCGAGAGCGAACCGCTCCGGGTTGATGTCCATCTTCCCCGCCTCGACCTTGGTCAGGTCGAGGATGTCGTTGATCAGCCGCAGCAGGTCAGAGCCGGAGGAGTGGATGACGGTGGCGTACTCGACCTGCTTGACGGTGAGGTTGCCGATGGGATTCTGCGCCAGCAGCCTGGCCAGGACGAGGAGGCTGTTCAGCGGGGTGCGCAACTCGTGGGACATGTTGGCGAGGAACTGCGACTTGTACCGGTTGGCCTGGTCGAGCTGCCTGGCGCGCTCTTCGATCTCCTGCCTGGCCTGCTCGATCTCCGCGTTCTTGGTCTCGATGTCACGGTTCTGCGCGGCGAGCAGCGCCGCCTTGTCGGCCAGCTCGGCGTTGGACCGCTGGAGCTCCATCTGCCGCGACTGGAGCTCCGCCGTGAGCCGCTGCGACTGGTCGAGCAGCGCGTCGGTGCGGGCATTGGCGATCATGGTGTTGACGTTGACGCCGATGGCCTCCATGAGCTGCTCGAGGAAGTCGCGGTGGGCCTGCGTGAACGACCACAGTGACCCGGCCTCGATGACCCCGAGCACCTGGTCCTCGAACACGATCGGCACGATCATCACGTTGACCGGGCGGGACTCGCCGATCGCGGAGGCGATCCTGGCGTACCCCGCCGGTACCTCGTCCAGGATGATCGGCCTGCGCGTCTTGGCGACCTGACCGACCAGCGAGTCGCCGAGCAGCACCTGGCCGGGTGCGCCTCCCCCGTGCCGACTGGCCCCGTTTTGACTGGCCCCGTTTTGACTGGTACTGCGCGGCAGCCCGTACCCGGCGATAAGCCGCAGCCGGGTCTCACCGTCGCTGGCGTTGTCGGCGAGGAAGAACGCGCCCTGCTGGCCGCCGACCAGCGGGATGAGCTCGTTCATGATCAGCTCGGCGACCACGGCCAGGTCCCGCTGGCCCTGCATGAGGCCCGCGATCCGCGCCAGGCTGGTCTGTAGCCAGCCCTGCTGCTGGTTGGCCTCGGTGGTCTCGCGCAGCGAGCCGACCATCGTGTTGATGTTGTCCTTGAGCTCCGCGACTTCGCCGGCTGCCTCGACGGAGATCGTCCGGGTCAGGTCGCCGGTGGCGACCGCGCTTGTCACCTCGGAGATCGCGCGGATCTGCCTGGTCAGGGTCCCGGCCAGCTCGTTGACGTTCTGCGTGAGCCGCTTCCACGTGCCGGACACGCCCTCCTCGACCTCGGCCTGGCCGCCGAGGCGTCCTTCGCGGCCCACCTCGCGGGCCACGCGGGTGACCTCGGCGGCGAACGACGACAGCTGGTCGACCATCGTGTTGATCGTCGTCTTCAGCTCAAGGATCTCGCCGCGCGCGTCGACGTCGATCTTCTTCGTCAGGTCGCCCTTGGCGACGGCGGTGGTGACCTGGGCGATGTTCCGCACCTGGCCGGTCAGGTTGTTCGCCATCGAGTTGACGTTGTCGGTCAGGTCCTTCCAGGTGCCCGCCACGTTCGGGACCGTCGCCTGGCCGCCGAGGATGCCCTCGGTACCGACCTCGCGGGCGACCCGGGTGACCTCGCCGGCGAACGCGGACAGCTGGTCGACCATCGTGTTGACGGTCTCCTTCAGCTCCAGGATCTCACCGCGCGCGTCGACCCGGATCTTCTGGCTCAGGTCACCCTTGGCCACCGCCGTCGTCACCTGGGCGATCGAGCGGACCTGCACGGTGAGGTTGGCGGCCATGACGTTGACCGACTCGGTCAGGTCCTTCCACGTGCCCGACAC
>JAWWPV010000361.1:0-6120 GCA_033854775.1 Trebonia sp. | reverse complement strand
GGTCGGCCCCGACGTGGCGTTCCGCTGGTCGCTGTACCTGCTTTTGTCGCTGTGGCCGATCAGCGTCTACCTGTCGGCCCGCGCGTTCGGGGCGGGCAGGCCGGCCGCGGCCGCCTCGGCCGCGATGGCCCCGTTCCTGATGAGCGCCACGGGGGTCGGCTACGAGCAGGTCGCCTACGTGTGGACGGGATACGGCGTCTGGACGCAGCTGTGGGCGTCGTGGACGCTGCCGCTCGCGTGGGGCTGGAGCTGGCGAGCGATCCGCGACGGGCGCGGCTACCTCCGGGCGATCGGTCTGACCGCGCTCACCGTCGGGCTGCACTTCGAGACCGGCTACCTCGCGCTTTCGGTGCTGCTCGTCTGGCCGCTCGTCGCCGGAAGGCCGCTCGTGACCCGGTTGCGGCGGGCCGCGGTCCTCCTGGGCGGTTCGCTGCTCGCGTCGGCGTGGGTGATCGTCCCGCTCCTGGAGCAGCGGCCGTGGGCGGGGGTCAACGAGCCGCTGCAGGACAGCGGACTCGTCAACGGCTATGGCGCGCGTGAGGTGATGCACTGGCTGCTCTCGGGACAGATGCTCGACTCCGGCCGACTGCCCGTCGTAACCGTGTTCGCGGCGCTCGGGTTCGGACTGGCGTGGCTGGCCTGGTCCTCGTCCCCCGACGCCCGCGCCCTGCTGGCCGCGCTCGCGGTGTGCCTGCTGTTCGCGTTCGGCCGCACGACGTTCGGGTCGCTCGTCGACGTGATCCCGGGCAGCGCCGACATCTTCTTCCGCCGCTTCATGATGGGCGTGCAGCTTGCCGCGCTGCTGCTCGCCGGCCGGGGAGCAGCGTGGCTGGCGGCGAGATGCGTGCGGCTGCTCGAAGCCCGAGTTCCACATTGGACGGCCATCCTGACCCCGGCGGCCGTTCTCGTCGCGGCGGTCGCGGTGCTCGCGCCCGCGTGGTTTCAGCTCGGCGCCTACGACCGCCACGACAGCGCCGCGATCGCGGCCCAGCGCCGCGCGGACAACACCGAGGGCACCGACCTCGATCGCCTCGTCGCGGTGATCGAACGCGACGGCGGCGGCCGGACGTACGCGGGGATGCCGTCGAACTGGGGTCAGGACTTCACCGTCGGGGCGGTGCCCGTGTTCAAGTACCTGGAGAGCCGCGACGTCGACGAGGTCGGATACACGCTACGGACGGCGTCGCTGATGACCGGCCCGGAGTACTTCTTCGACGACCGCGACCCCTCCGACTACCGGCTGTTCGGAATCCGCTACCTCATCCTTCCCGCCCGCGACCAGCCGCTGGTGCCCGCGCAGCTGGCGATGCGCTCCGGCCCCTACTGGCTGTGGACGATCGACGGCGGCTACATCCAGGCCGGCCAGATCGTCGGCGAGCTCCCGGCGAACCGGACGAACGTGGGTGCCCGCAGCGTTCCGCTGCTTCGCTCCGGGCTCGCCGCGGACGGCGCTTATCTCGCTGTCAGGTACGGGTCCGGCCGTGGCGGGGATGACCCGCCACCGCCGATGCGAAGCCAGCCCTCCGCCGGCGCGGTCAGCACGGAACGCGCCGACCTCGATGATGGCGAGGCCTCGGCGACGGTGCGGATGCGCCGACCCGGAGTCGCGGTCCTCAGCGCCTCCTATGACCCCGGGTGGACGGCAACCGTGAACGGCCGGCAGCGGCCTATCCGGATGGTGGCGCCGGCGCTCGTCGCCGTTGACGTCCCCGCGGGCACAGACCAGGTCGTGTTCCGCTTCCACGGGTACGGCGACTACCCAGCGTTGCTCGCACTTAGCTGCCTCACCCTCGCCATGGTCGCCGCCGCGCCCGTGTGCGTGCAGTGCGCGAGGTGTCGCCGCGACGCTAAAGAAGCGCCGCGTGCCGCTGAAGGCCGACGAGATCATCAAACCGATCGAGACTGACGGCTGCTATCTCATTGCGACCAGAGGAAGCCACCGGCAGTGCAAGCACCCGGATGGGTCGTGCAGAGTCGAGCGGGGAGCCTCTCACGAGCAGAAACGCCCTAGAGGGGTCTGTGGTGGTCAGGCAGGGGTTGAGTCCGTTGGCTCCCCTTCTGGCTCCCGGCGAGACCTCCCAGGTGGGGGAGGTTTCCCGTTTCTAGTGCCACAGCGGCAACCGTCGATGTGCGATAATAGCACTATGGCGAATGATCAGGAGTGGGTCGAGGTCGGAGCGCGTATCGCGGCCGGCCGTAAGGCACATGGCCTCAGCCAGGACGACTTGGCTAGCAAGTTGGGACTAGATCGCACCGCAGTCACCAAGATCGAGGCTGGCCGCAGGCACATCAATACCCTGGAGCTGGTACGTCTAGCTGAAGTGCTTGAACGCCCCCTCGAATCGTTCGTCTCCAGTCCTCCCCTCTCGATCATCAGCCGCCGAGCCGCAGTGGCTGGTCAACGTGATGACGAGGTTAGTGATCATGCAATCGAAGATGCGGCTCGCGACCTGGCGGTCTTGATCGGCGTTCGAGCACTGGCGCCGGTAGCCGCCATAGGATCTCTCCGCGCCATCAGGCCGGAGGACTCGGGTCCGGCAGTCGAGCAAGCCGCTGTTGAGGCAAGATCCCTGCTTGGTGTCGATGCGCGGTCTCCGCTGCATGATCTAGCAGAGATCGTGGAACGCGTCGGCCTCTTCACCTACTCCCTGCGGCTAGGTCGTGCATCCGCTGATGGCGCTTATGCCGAGGTTGATGGGCTGGGGGTTGCTGTAGTGAATGGGGAGATCGACCCTGGCCGCAGGCGCTCCACCTTGGCCCATGAGCTAGGTCATCATCTCTTCGGCGACTCCTACTCGGTGGATTGGGGGGCCGACACTAGTACAACAGAACGTGTGCTTGACGCATTCGCCGGTCACCTCCTTTTGCCACGTGCAGGTGTCAGTGAACGCTGGCAGACTCTGCGTAAGGAACGGGAGCTTCGCCAGACCGCCATTATTCTGAGTGCAGAGTTTCGGGTCAGCTGGAGCGCTACCCTTAGGCAGCTTGGATATTTTGGGTTGATCTCACGAAACGAACAGAAGCTCCTCGATTCGAGATCACCGACGCGAGCTGACTACCTCGAATGTAATATACGGGTGATCGAAGAGCTTCAGCCGCCGCATATCCCAACGGGCATGGCGGCCGCCGCGATCCGCGCCTACCGTGGTCACCGGCTTTCCGCAGAACGCGTGGTGGCGATGGTGCACGGGCAGATCGATATAGATGATCTTCCTGCGCGAGATGAGATACCGCTTGAGTCGCTGAGAGGCGAGCTGCATTGACTGGTATCCGCCTGGTCTTTGACAGCTCGCCATTGAATTATTTCGCCCGATCCAATCAGCTTCCAATTCTTGGTAAGTTGGTTAGCGGTGACATATGCTTCATCACGCGCGCTGTCGAGGATGAGCTGCTGCAAGGTGGCCCGAAGTCGGCTCAACTGTATCAAGCCCCGACTCAAACTTGGCTAACTGTAGTAAACGATTCGTCCATAGAGTTCCTAAAGCTCTTTTCTGAGTACCACAGTCGTTTAGGCGGAGGAAGTCGCAACGTCGGAGAGGCAACTACTCTTGCCTATGCGGAACTTCGCGGTATGGCGGCAGTGGTAGACGACCGGGTTGGACGACGTCACGGTGTGGAGCGAGGCATTGTGGTTACCGGAACGCTTGAACTTCTGTGTAAGGGAATTCGTAACCAGATAATTGAAGAATCAGAAGCTGTGGCCGCGATCGACCTGCTGCGCGATCATGAGGCTTTTCTTCCCTGCGATGGGAGCACATTCCTAGAATGGGCGCGGGCCGAGGGACTCTTCGAATGACCGCCTCGTCGCGAGTGAGCCTGGGTTAATGTATCTAGCTGCAGATTCGGCGGGTGGAGTCCGGAAGACTCGAACTCCGGTTTCCACACTTGGTCCGTAACTCGACCAACCCATCGGCTTGGGTGACAGCTCATAAAGCCTGTTATCCTCAGCGCCAGCTGACTTCCAGAAGCTGGGGCCTTTTCCCTTCAACCGCGAGGACAACTTCACGGTGCTATGCACGCCACCCGGCGGGACGGTAACCGCCGGGCCAAGTCGGCGCGGGATCAGACCGACGAGTTGCGGCTTGGGGCCTCCTCAGATGCCTGGCCTTGATCTGCCGACACCATGCCGCCCCTCCGACCTGAGGTTCTCCATGGGGGGGAGCTTGCACTCATGATCGGCTCCCATCTCGCTCCCAAAATCGGGCACGGCGACAGATGAGCCATAGTCAACGGTCACAGACACGACCTGTGACCCGGTACTTCCTGGTCGGGGTGGCCGGATTTGAACCGGCGGCCTCTTCGTCCCGAACGAAGCGCGCTGCCAAGCTGCGCCACACCCCGCCGGCCAGTTCGGGGGCCTAGACCCCCGGGGCGGCCGATTTCCCCGGAACCTCCGGCAGTCTAGCCGATCCTCGGCACCAGCGTGAGCAGCGTGGCCTCCGGCCGGCAGGCAAACCGGACCGGGGCCCACGGTGAGGTGCCGAGCCCGGCCGATACATGCAGCCAGGGCCGGGTGTCAGGCTCCCCGGGCTGGGGCACAGCCGCCGGGTGCCGGTGCAGGCCGCTGACCCGCTGCCGGTCGATGCCGCAGTTGGTGACCAGGGCCCCGTACAGCGGGATGCGGAGCTGGCCGCCGTGCGTGTGGCCCGCCAGCAGCAGGTCGTAGCCGTCCCCGGTGAACTGGTCGAGCACCCGCGGCTCCGGTGAGTGCATCACGCCCAGCCGCAGGTCCGCGGAGGGATCAGCCCGGCCGGCGATCTCCTGGTAACGGTCGCGGTTGGTGTGGGAGTCGTGGACCCCGCCCACCTCGATATCGAGGTCGGCGGCCTTGACCCGGCCCTGGCGGTTGTTCACGTCGAGCCAGCCGGCAGCGGCCATCCCGGCCCCCAGTTCGGCCCAGGGCAGGTCCGGGATGTGCCGGAGATGCTCGTGGCCGCTGTCGCGCCACAGGTAGCGCAGCGGGTTCTTGGGCGCCGGAGAGTACAGGTCGTTGGACCCGTACACGAACACGCCGGGCCGGTCCAGCAGCGGGCCCAGGGCGTCCAGGAAAGGCTGGACCGCGTGCGCGTGGGCGATGGAATCGCCGGTGTTGACCACCAGGTCAGGCGCGAGCGCGTCCAGCGACCTGACCCACGACATCAGCCGGTGGCGGCCGGGCGTCAGGTGCATATCGGAGATGTGCAGCACCCGCAGCGGCGCCGCGCCGGCCGGCAGCACGGGGACGTCGTGCCGGCGCAGGGCGAACCAGTTCCGCTCGGCGACCGAGCCGTAGGCGAAGGCTGCCCCGCCCAGCACGGCCACGGTCCCGAGGGCCTGGAGGGCTCGTGATCGCATCCCACTATGGTGCCATGCCCGCGCGGTGCCCGGTCCGCGACCGAGTGCACCTGCCGACCCGGCCCGCCAGCGGTTCGTTATCGGGCGCGGAGCGGGAGCACGGGGCGCGGGCGGACAGGGCAGGATGGACTCATGGCAGCACTTAAGGATCAGTTGCGGTCCGATCTCACCGCCGCGATGAAGGCCCGGGACGAGGTCCGGACGCGGACCCTGCGCATGGCCCTGACCGCCGTGTCCACGGCGGAGGTCGCCGGGAGTACCTCCCGCGAGCTCAGCGACGACGAGGTCGTCACCGTGCTGACCAAGGAGGCGAAGCGGCGGCGGGAAGCCGCGGACGCCTTCTCGGCGGCCGGCCGGACCGAGCAGGCCTCGGCGGAACGGGCCGAGGGGGAGGTGCTGGACGAGTACCTCCCGGCCCAGCTGGGCGACGACGAGATCGCCAGGATCGTGGCGGCCGGGATCGAGCAGACCGGGGCGAGCGGCATGAAGGCCATGGGCCAGGTCATGAAGGTAGTCACGCCGCAGACCGCGGGGCGCGCCGAGGGCGGCCGGGTCGCCGCTGAGGTCCGCCGGCAGCTGGGCCAGGGCTAGCCACCGTCACCACGACTACGCCCCCGGCCGGATCTCCCGGCCGGGGGCGTAGTCCTCGCTTGAGCTGAGCCAGGCCCTCTTGGCCCGGTCCGCTCCTCTAGTGGGCGGGCGGGTTGCCGCCGGTGCCGCCGCCGCCCGGGCCGTTGCCGGTGCCGCCGCCGTTCCCGCCTTTGCCCTTGCCCTTTTTCGGCTTGG
>JAWWPV010000360.1:0-9742 GCA_033854775.1 Trebonia sp. | reverse complement strand
CTGATGTGCTCGCGCAGTCCCAGCTTCTGGCTCGCGCTCTGGAAGTACTCACGGAGCTCCGGCCCGCGTGAGTACTGGTGCGGCCAGTCGTCACGCTGGAGAAACGAGTAGCTGTAGCAGAAATTGCGGGTGTCAAGGCGGCAGCCGGGATAGGTGTTCTCCAGCCAGACGCCGCCGACGTCGTCGTTGCGTTCGAACACCACGAAGTCGATGCCCGCCTGCAGCAGCCGGTGGGCCACGGCGAGGCCGGACATGCCCGCGCCGATGACGGCCACCCGGAAGTCCCTGCCTGGCGCGATGGCCTCCTTCGTCCAGTCCGGGGCGTCCGAGTCCGCCGGCAGCCCGAGCTCGAAGGCGAGCATGGGCAGGTACCGGTCGTCCACGTCGCCGGTCATGAACGTCATCAGCGCCCGCTGTTCCGCGAGCCGGGCCGGCGGTACCGCGGGGACGCTCCCGCCGTCGCGGAAGGCGATCAGCGCGTCGAGCGCACGCTGGCGGGCGAGCGCCTGCTGCGCCGGGGTCATCCCGCCCTGGGCGGCCAGGACCACCGACGAGCCGCTGGCCGGCGGCCGGAGTTCGCTGCCGACCAGCGCCATGTCTCCGGTGAGGTAAGCGAGCGCGGGCATCAGCGAGGGCAGCTCTGCCTGCTCGAGCGCCGCCCGCAGCTGCTCGTCGGTGGCACGCGCTAGGTCCTGCCCGATGGCTGGCGTCACTGATGGCCTCCAAATCTGCTGCCGGATAGATGCGATCCGCGGCGCTCAGCCCCTGTGCGGCTCCACGACGGCGTGCACAGGCCTGACGCCGCCTGCCTCACCGCCGAGCGCGAGGATGGCCTGCTCCACGTTGGTGAGCCCCGAGGTCACCGTGCTGAACGCGCCGAACAGGGCGGGGTCCTGCGCCAGCCAGCTGAGCGCGGCGTCGATCGCCCAGCTCTCCCTGGCGGCCACGCCGCGCACCCCGATCTCGCGGCGGACGAGCACGTCGGTCGGGAGCGGGCTGCTCGCGCCGTGCTTGAGGCCGGCCACGATCACCCGCCCGCCGACCGCGGCGCACTTTACCGCGGTCGCGAGGATCCCGGTCGCGCCTGGGGTGGTATCGACAAGCAGGTCCGCGCCCCGCTTGCCAGTGGCGCCGAGCACGGCGGCCGCCCAGTCCCCGCTGTCGGCGTCAAGGACTATGTCCGCGCCGAGCTTCGCCGCCGCGTCGAGCCGTGCCTGGTCGCCCGACCTGCCCACCGCCGCCACCGTTCCCGCGCCGCACCGGCGGGCGGCGGCCACCGACGCCAGGCCATGCTGGCCTACGCCGAGCACCACCACCGACTCCCCCGGCTGGAGCCGGCCCGCAGCACGCAGCCACGACAGGCCGTTGGAGACGGGGATGAACAGGGTCGCGAGTCCCGCGGCGAGGGATTCGGGGACGGCGTGCGCCGACGTGCGCGGCGCAAGGTACGTGTAACGCGAGAACCCGCCCCAGAGCGCGGGGGCGACACCGAGGGCGGTACCGCCGTACCGCGTCGACCGCGCGCACATCCGGTGCCTGCCGCCGCGGCACTCCGCGCACGACCAGCAGGGCAGCGCCTCCTCGACCGCGACCCGCGCGCCAGGCCGGAAGGCCGGGTTCCCGTGGTCGCCCCATGCCGCCACGATGCGGCCGACCATCTCATGGCCGGGCACGAACGGCGCCGGGATCTCGCGCTCGGCGTACCAGCTCCAGTCGCTGCCGCAGATCCCGCACGCCTCCACCTGAAGCCAGGCGCCAGCGGCGGGCAGCGGGCCGGCCGCGACCGGCCGCACCTCGATCGTCCGCGGGGCGGACAGCACGGCCGCCAGGCTCTCCGTCACGAGCGGGCTCACGGCGCGGTCCGGCCGGCCGGCTCGCGGTACGCCCCCGACCGCAGCCAGGCGATCTGCTCGTCCTCGCTGGCCAGGCAGAAGCTGCGGAGGTCCAGCGGGTCGAGCGATACGCTCGCGCCGCTCTCCAGGTCCCGCACGACGAGCCTGACCCCTCTCCCGCACCGGGCGACCTCGACGCGGACCGCCGCGAACTCGTTGGCGATCACCGCGGTCGTCAGCGGGGCCTGCTCGCTCGGCGCGGTCATCCCTAGTCCAAGCCGCCGCGGCTGACCAGCTGGCGGGCGATGACGTCGCGCTGGATCTCGTTGGTGCCCTCGCCGACGATCATCAGCGGCGCGTCACGGAAATACCGCTCCACGTCGAACTCGGTGGAGTACCCGTAGGCGCCGTGGATCCGCACCGCGCTGAGCGCGATCTGCATCGCGGCCTCCGAGGCGAACAGCTTGGCCATGCCCGCCTCCATGTCGCAGCGCTCCCCGGCGTCGTAGCGGTCTGCCGCGTTGAGCGTCAGCAGCTCCGCCGCCGACAGCTGCGTCGCCATGTCGGCCAGGTAGTTGCCGATGCTCTGGTGCTTCCAGATCGGCTTGCCGAACGTCTCTCGCTGCTGCGCGTACCTGAAGGCGTCATCGAACGCGGCCCGGCCAACTCCCAGGGCGCGCGACGCGACCTGGATCCGCCCGAACTCCAGGCCCTTCATCATCTGCGCGAACCCCTTGCCCGGGACCCCGCCGAGCGTGCTGGCGGCCGGCGTGCGGTAGCCGTCGAACGACAGCTCGCAGCTCTCCACGCCCTTGTAGCCGAGCTTGGGCAGGTCGCGGGACACGGTGAAGCCGGGGCCCGGCTCGGCGAGCAGGATGCTGATTCCCTTGTGCCTCGGCACCGCGTCCTGGTCGGTCTTGCACAGCAGTGCGATCACGCCCGCGCGCCGCCCGTTGGTGATCCACGTCTTGCTGCCGTTGACCACGTAGTCATCGCCCGCGAGGACGGCGTTCGTGCGCATCGACTGCAGGTCGGAGCCGCCGCCTGGCTCGGTGAGGGCCATCCCGCCCGGATCTCCCCGGTGGCCATCTTGGGCAGCAGACGCTGCCGCTGCTCCTCGGTGCCGAACCTCAAGATGAGCTTGGCGACGACGCTGTGCCCGCCGATCGCGCCCGCCAGGCTCATCCAGCCGCGCGCGAGCTGCTGGGTGATGTGCACGTAGCACGCGGTGGACACGGGCGTCCCGCCGTACTCTGCCGGGATCGCCGTCCCGAACACGCCGAGCTCCTTCATCTGCTCGATGAGCTTCTCCGGGTACTCGTTGGCGTGCTCTAGCTCACGGGCTACCGGGCGCACCTCGTCATCGACGAACTTGCGAACGGTCGCGACGGCTAGCCGCTCTTCCTCGCTCAGGACGGTCACTGGATCACCCATCGAATCGAAGTTTTGTGCATTATATATCTTCGAGGAATTCAAAGGCAGGGTCAAGGGAGTGAGGGTAACGCCACGAAGGATCAGTGCGGACGGTCCCCGGACCCGCCAGGTCCGGGGACCGTCCGCCGCCGCTACCTGGACTGGGCTACGGCATCGACGGACTCGAAGTTCGCCGCCAGCAGCTCTCCCGCGTTCTCCATGTGCTGCATCATCGCGGCGCGCGCCGCAGCGGCGTCGCCGGCGGTGATCGCCTTGATGATCGCGGCGTGATCCTGAGCCGAGGCCTTGGACCAGCCGGGGATCGTCGCGAAGAACCGGCGCGGCGCGAACTTCGTCGAGATCGAGAGCATCCAGGCCAGCCTGGGGGCCTCAGCGGCCCGGTTAATCCGGCGGTGGAAGTCGTGGTTCAGGCTCTCGACAAGGCCGCCGTCGCCGTCCGCCGCCGCCTTGCGCAGCGCCTCGTGGACCTCAGTGAGCTGGCGCAGGTCGTCCGGGCCCATCCGGACGGCAGCGCGGCTGACGAGTTCGCCGGCGAGCAGCGCCTGCGCGGTGAACAGGTCCCGCACGTCGGAAGCCGACAGCGGGGCGACAACGAACCCGCGGCGCGGCTTGAGCTCAACGAACCCCTCCCCGCGCAGCGACAGCAGCCCCTCCCTGACGGGGGTGGCGCTCAGCTCAAGCTCGTCGGCGATGCGCTCCTGGCGGATGAAGTCGCCGGGCCGCAGGTTGCCGCTCATGATCAGCTCGCGGACGTAGCTCGCAACCTCGTCACTCAGCTGTCGTCGCGGAAAGCCCCCCCGGACGTTACCGCTGTCCTCGCTCATCGAATCTGCTCCAATAGCCTGTACCGATAAGGATTTTACAGGATGTAGGATATCCGGCGCTGTGTCCGCGGCGCTGCAAACAGCGACGAACCGCCAGTCGAGAACCTGGGCTTCCGCTCCCGTCCCGGGGTCACAGGCCCGCACCTGCGACCGCAGGTGCAGGAGCGCCCCTCCGTGCGGCAGCGGGCTGACCCGCTCAACCTCGACCACGCTCGACAGCAGGTCACCCTCATGCACGGGCGCTGTGTGGTCGCAGGAGTGCCACGCCAGAACGGTGAGCAGGTTCGGGATCGCCCGGGTGGCCTGCGCGAGGGCCAGCGCGATCGTATGACCGCCGTAAACCAGCCGGCGCCCGCCGGCCGCTGCGGCGTCGTGGTGCACGGCCGCGATGTTCATCGTCAGCCTGGCCAGCTCGGGGCCGCTCGACACCACGTCGCGCCCCTCCACGCGCAACACCGTGCCGGGCGCCGGCACTGGCAGGGCGGGCCGCGCCAGCACCCATCCCTCCGTGAGCGGCAGTAGCTCGCCGTCGCCGATCTCGCGCTGCCCGTCAGTTAGGTCATCCTGCCAGCCGGTTGCCAGCGTCGGGTCGCGCAGCGGGATCATCGCGCACCGCTCGTAGTCGAGGACGGTCGCCCCGTGCTGGTCGCGGGTCGTGATCCGCAGCGCCGCCAGCCCGGTGGCACGGCGGCCGGCCCGCGGCCTGTTCTGCCTGAGGCCGGTCACCCGCGTTGAGGTGTGCAGCGTGTCGCCGATGAGCGGCTGGCGACGGAGCACTAGGCCGCGGTAGTAAAGGTTCGCCAGGACCAGCTGCGTGGCGAGGGTGGACTGGCCGATGGACACGTTCCACGCCAGCGAGGGCGGCGCCACCGGTCCGCCGAGGACTTCCGTCGCCAGCGGGCGCGACAGCGCCAGCCAGCCCCGCTCGCCCACGATCGCCTGGTGGGCGGCCGCGAGACCGTCGGTCAGCGTCACCGGCGGGGCGGTGTCGAACACCTGCCCCGGGGACAGGTCCTCGAACGCCGGCCCGCGAACCGTGACCTCCCTGAGGGCGGTCCCGCCGCCAGCCGGGCCGGCTTGCGGCCCCACAGCGTTCACGTCAGGCTCCTGCCGTTGCGTGCGCCCGGGTGCCGAACACCGCGGGCAGCTGCTCGACGATAGCCACGAGCGTCGACTTCCCCCGCGCGCCAGGCCCGGTCACCTGGAAGTCGGGGAAGGCGCGCAGCAGCTCCTCGAACAGCACCCGAGCCTCCATCCGCGCCAGGTTCGCGCCCAGGCACACGTGCGCGCCGAAGCCGAACGCGACGTGCGGCCTCGCCTGGCGGCGGCGCACGTCGAACCGGTCCGGGTCGGGCCAGATGTCCTCGTCGCGGTTCGCGCTGGCGTACAGCAGCGCGACGTAGTCGCCGGCCGCGATCCGCTGCCCGCGGATCTCGGTGTCGGCCGTGGCGGTGCGGCAGAACGCGAGCACCGGGCTGACGACGCGCAGCATCTCCTCCACGGCGTCCGGGAGCAACTCCGGGGAGTCGATGAGCAGACGGCGCTGGTCCGGGAACTCGCTCAGCAGGGCGGTGCCGCTGCTGATCAGGTTCCGGGTGGTCTCCGTGCCGGCGACGAGCAGGAACTTGCAGTACGTGAGCAGGTCGATCTCGGTTAGCGGCTCGCCTTGCACCCCGCCCGCCACCAGGTCGCTGACAATGTCGTCGGCGGGGTGCCTGCGCCGCTGCTCAAGCAGCTCACCGAAGAAGGCCATCAGGTCGCTGATGTGCCCGGCGAGGACGGGGTCGCTCCGTCCGGCGTCCACCTGCGCGATGGCGCTGTCCGTCCAGGTCCAGAACTCCGCCCAGCGCTCGCGGGGCACGCCCATCAGCTCCGCGATCACGAAGGTGGTGAGCGGCGCGGAAAGCGCGGCGACGACGTCGGTGACGGCGGTCTCGTCGATCTGCGCAAGCAAGTCCCGCGCGATCACCCGGGCGCGGTCCTCCAGGGAGGCGATCATCCGCGGCGTGAACGACCGCGACACGACCTTGCGCAGCATCGTGTGATCGGGCGGATCGGATCGCATCAGGTGCCGCGCCCCGGGCGCATGCGGGCCGCCGGCGTCACGGGCCCGGCCGTCGGTCAGCAGAGTACCCCGCCGCGAGGAGAACAGCGTCGTGTCATGACCGACGCGGCGCACGTCCTCATACTTCGACAGCGCCCAGAACTGCCCGGCCGGACACCAGAACACCGGCGCCTCGGCCCGCAGCCTCGCGTAGACCGGGTGGGGGTTGCCCGCGTAGAACGACGGGTCCGTCAGCCGCGCGACTTCCGCTAGTTCCTGGTCCATGGTCAGCCGGCCTGGCCGGATCCGTCGGCCAGGCTGGCCTTGACCTCGCGCTTGAGCACCTTGCCTGCCGGGCCAAGCGGCACGTCGGAGCGGAACACGTACTCACGCGGCTGCTTGTAGCCGCCAAGCTGGGCGCGGGACAGCTCGCGCAGTTCGGCTTCCAGTGCCGCGGTGTCCGCGTCACCCCTGGGCACGACGACCGCGACCGGCGTCTCGCCCCACTCGGGGTGCGCCCGGCCCACCACGACCACCGTGTCGACCAGGTCGTGCGACCCCAGCACCCGCTCGAGCTCGGCCGGGTAGATGTTGAAGCCGCCCGAGATGATCATGTCGGTCTTGCGGCCGGCGATGTGCAGGTACCCCTCGGCGTCCATCCAGCCGGTGTCACCCGACCAGACGCCTTCGGAGCGGAACGTCTGCGCGGTCTGCTCCGGCCGGTTCCAGTACCCGCGGGCCTGCGAGTCAGCCCGCACGACGATCTCGCCGGTCTCGCCCGCAGGCAGCCGGTTGCCGTCGTCGTCGACGATCCAGACCTCCGCCATCGGGGTCTCCCGGCCGCACGAGCTGTTGATGCTCTCCTTGCCCGCTAGCAGGTCGCGGTGATCCTGCGGGGTGAGGATGGTGAACTGCCCGCCCGCCTCGGTGAGCCCGTACCGCTGCTGCATGTCGCAGCCGAGCCGGGCAAGCGCCTCCTGGATGACCTCCTTGGAGACCGGCGCGCCGCCGTAGCTGATCCGCCGCAGGCTGGACAGGTCGTATTGCCTGCCCTCTTCGAGCAGGCGCAGGGTGCGGATCAGCATCGTCGGGATGAACGTGGTGAACGTGACCCGGTCCCGCTCGACGGAGTCGAGCAGCGCCTCCGGGTCGAACCGGGGCTGGATCACGATCGTCTGCCCCAGGTACAGCCAGGTCAATGCCCGGACGACGCCGCCGGTGGTGAAGAACGGGGTGGTGGCGAGGCCAATGTCCTCGTGCTTGGACTCGGTCGAGATCGTGGTGTCGAGGGTCATCGCCATCATGCCGCGGTGGTCGTTCATGACGCCCTTGGGGTGACCCGTGGTCCCGCTCGTGTACAACAGCACGTGCAGGTCGGACTCGGTCAGGCCGGCGGGGGTCGGGTCGACGTTCCTGCCGCCGGCCAGCGCCTCCTCGTACTCCTTGCCGAGCGACGTGCCGCCGATCTGAAGCACGGTGCCGACGCCGGCCGCCGCGAGCGGCCCCGCGGCGATCTCCGCCTGGTCGCCGTGCAGGATCGCGGCCGCGGCGCCGGAGTCCTCAACGATGTACTGGATCTCCGCCGGGGTCAGCCGGATGTTGACGGGGACGAGTACCAGGCCGGCCTTGGCGAGGCCGTAGGTGATCTCCGGCCATTCGAGGGTGTTCCTTGCGCAGACGGCGACCCGGTCGCCCTTGTCGAGGCCGGTGGACTGGAGGTAGGTGGCCAGCCGGTTCGCTCGCTCGTCCACGGCGCCCCAGGACAGCTGCCTGCCCTCGCAGATGACGGCGGTCTTGGCCGGGTAGCGCCGCCCGTTGTGCCGGGAGATGTCACCGATGAGCATGGTTGTCCTCTTGCTCCCTCTCAGATCAGGAACGCCATCGTGGGGATGGGGCCGTCGGCGTTGACCAGGTGCACGGTCTTGCCGGCCAGCCGCAGCCCGCCTTCGGTCCGGCGGATCGTGTGCAGGTAGCGGCCTGCCCACAGCGTGATCGCGAACCGGTACTCGACGAGGACGAAGTTCGACGCGACGGTCACGGTACCGGCTTCTGGTGCCTCGCCGACGACCTCGAAGTTGGACACGGTCCTGCGCAGCGCGGACGGCGGCGTCTGCGAGTGCCGCACGCCGGTGTTGAGCTGGGCGACGCGGCTGCGGATCCTCGAACGGTTGTCGTTGACGTACGACACCTGCGTCTCGGGGTCCGCGTCGGGCGACATCGGCACCCAGTAGCGCGCCTCCTCGTCCCAGAGCGCTTCCCACTCCGAGTAGCGCGCCTCGTCGGCCAGCCGCGCCTCGCGGTAAATGAAGGCGACGAGGGCCGGGTCCACCCCGGCCGCGGCGGCGGGTTCCGTGAGAATGGTCTCTGTCACTGTTCACCTTCAAGTACGGCGGCCCAGTGCTTCCACCAGCCGCGCTGCGGGGTCTCCGCGCTCTTGTCCCTGTTGATCCGGCCGGTAGCGTCGGTGATGTCCGACTCAAGGCCGCGGCTGAGCGTCACCCACTCCGGGTCGCGCGCGGCGAGGCCGAGCTGGTTGCGCGCGCCGATCTCGCCGTCGTCGGCGATCAGGAAGCCGGCCGGCCCCATCGCGCCCTCGCTCCTGCGCAGCGTGCGGCTGTTCAGCTCGGGGTGGCCGGGGATGAACACCGGGGTCGTGTAGGCGATCGACTCACCGGTGCTCAGCGGCTCCACGGTCATCACGTTCATCTCGGCGATGAAAAGGTTCGGGAAGATGAGCGTGTGCGGCGGCCCGATCACCAGGGTGTCATGCGCGCCCTCGACGCCGCGGGCCTGCTCGAGCGCCGTGATGTAGCCGGGTACCTTCTCCCGCGCCAGGCGCCCGAACCAGACGAACTCCTCGTCCAGGCGCCGGTACTCCGTGGCGTAGTCGATCTCGGAGTGCCCGTCGCCCATGTCGCGGACCATGGTCTCGGTCTTAGACGGGACGTGCGAGACCTTCGCGGGGCGCACGGCGTCATACACCGACTGGTGGGTAAACAGCGCGTGGTACCCGTCCACGTTGTTCTCCATCACCATCTTCCAGTTGCAGTACATCCGGTGCTTCATCCAGCCGGCCGACAGCTGGACGCTCCCCGTGGGCGACAGCGCCACCAGGCGGTCGATCGCGTGCCTGGCGTTGCCGAGGTGCTCCTCCAGGGTGATGCCCGCGGGCGCGAGCGAGGCGAAGACGAACCCGCCGTAGCTCTCCTGCCTGGGCGCTTGCACTAGCCCGAGGCTGGCCCGGATCTCGCCGAACCGCTCCGCGTACCCGTCCCGCATCGGCACGCCCGACAGGCTGCCGTCGTTGCTGAACGTCCACCCGTGGTACGGGCAGCGGAAGGAGCTGCTGTTGCCCTTGTCTGCGTTGCAGAGCCGGTTGCCGCGGTGCGTGCAGCGGTTCGCCATGACGCGGACCACGCCGTCCTTGCCGCGCGCCACGACGTACGGCTCGCCGGCGATGCGCTTGGTGACGTAGTCGCCTGGCTCGGGGACCTCGCTCTCGTGGGCGACGAACACCCAGCCCTCGCGGAAGATGCGGCGCGTCTCCAGGTCGTACACCTGGGGGTCGGTGTACACGAGGCCGCGGACGCGGTCCGGCCGCACCAGCG
>JAWWPV010000359.1:0-3962 GCA_033854775.1 Trebonia sp. | reverse complement strand
CGCACCGCAGCGAGCGCGGCGGGCACGGCCAGCGGAGTAGCCGGCGTACCGTCGAGGCGCAGCCGCGCGAACCGCCTGCTGATATCGATCGTCGCGACCGGCTGGGCGGCCAGCCCCGGCGCACCGGCCTCGACCGCGAACAGCCCGGGGCCGCCGGGCGAGGTAGCGGAGACGACGAACAGGCCGGCCTGCGCGCCGTCCTGTACCCAGTCCTTCGTGCCCTCGAGCGTCCAGCCGGACCGGCCGGCGGTCGCCGTGGTCGAGGGAACCGCGTCCCAGCCGAGCGGCCCTTCCGCGATCGCCGGCGCGGCGATCAGCTCGCCGGCGGCCATCCGCGCGAGCATGCTGCCCGCCGGCCCGCCCGCGCGCTCGGTGGCTGACTCGGCCGCCTGCAGCAACAGGTCGGCCGCCAGCACCGGCGAAAGCAGCGGCGCGCCGAGCGCGGCCCGGCCCGCCTCCTGGAAGACGACGCCAAGCTCGAGCAGGCCGAACCCCGCGCCGCCGAAGCGCTCAGGCACCCCAAGACCGTAGATGCCGAGCTCTCCGGAGAGCCTGGCCGGCAGCCGCGGATCGCAGGCGACGGGCTCATCGGCCAGCGCGATTACCGTCGCCGGCCCGGCGGACTCGGCGAGCAGGCGCCGGATGACCTGCCGGAGCTCGTCGTGCTCGGGATCGAACCGGAACCGCATGCACCCTCCACAGGACCGTCAAGCTGAAGTAATAATATTATATAACTGATTGAGGCACTAGCCGGGAAGAGCTTTGGAGCCGTCGTGGACATGACCTACCCTGCCGAGGCCGAGGTGTTCAGGACCGAGGTCCGCAAGGTCCTGGCGGAAGAGCTGCCGGCGGACTGGCGGGGTATCGGCGCGATCCCGACCGAGGCGGAGACCGAGGACTTCGTGGCCCGCTGGCGGGCGGTCCTGCACCGCCGCGGGCTGCTCGGCCTCACCTGGCCCGTCGAGTACGGCGGCCGCGGGCTGTCCCAGCTGCACCAGGTCGTGCTTGTCGAGGAGCTCACCAGGGCCGGGCTGCCCTTCGGCCGCCAGCCGCTCGAGGCGACCGGCCTGAAGATGCTCGGCAACACGCTGCTTCGCTGGGGCACCGACGAGCAGAAGGCACGTTACCTGCCGGGGCTGCTCTCCGGCGAGATCAGGTTCTGCCAGGGGTTCTCCGAGCCGTCGGCCGGCTCCGATCTCGCCTCGGTACGCACCCGCGCCCGCCTGGTGAAGGGGGAAGGGCCAGGGGGACCGGGGGGCGGGAGCCCCCCGTGCGGGGAAGACGCGGGTGGGGAGTGGGTCATCGACGGCCAGAAGATCTGGACGTCGGGCGCCATGCACTGCACGCACGTCTTCACGCTGGTCCGCACCGACCCGGACGCCCCGAAGCACCGGGGCCTGACCTTCCTGCTCGTCCCGCTCGGCCAGCCGGGCGTCGAGGTCCGGCCGATCAGGCACATGACCGGCGGCCGGGAGTTCTGCGAGATCTTCTTCACTGACGCGAGGACCGGTGCCGGCGAGGTAGTCGGCAAGGTCAACGGCGGCTGGGCGGTGTCCAAGACGCTGCTTGGCTACGAGCGCGGCGAGGAGGCAGCGACCAACCCGATCCTGTTCCGCGCCGAGTTCGAGCGGCTGGCCGAGCTCGCCAGGCGGACCGGCGCGATCAACGACCAGGTGCTGCGGCAGCGGCTCGCCGCGGCGTTCGCCCGGGTCGAGGTGATGCGCTACATCGGGTACCGCGTCCTCACCGACGTGCTCGACGGCAAGGAGATGAGCGCGGCCGCCTCGGTCAGCAAGCTGTACTGGAGCGAGTACCACCGCCAGGCCACCCGGCTCGCCCTCGACATCGAGGGCCTGGCCGGGCTGATTCCCACCGGGAAGGGGCCGAGCAGGGCGTCCCGCGCCGACGACCCGGGCAGCGACCCGATGTCGAGCAACACCTGGTGGCAGGTCTCGCTGAACGCGCTGGCCGGCACCATCTACGCCGGCACGTCGGAGGTCCAGCGGAACATCATCGCCGAGCAGGTCCTCGGGCTGCCCCGGTAGCACGGTCTGCCGCAGTAGAACAGGCGTCATTTTTTCGTGACGCTACTGTCATAATCGCGCTACCCGTGGTCGTCATTTCCAGCTAACGGGCAGTGTGAACACTGTTGACCACACCGTCAGAAAGTTCTACTGTGCGTGCAACCGCCTTAGATCGCCGGTAAGGGGCGCCGACCGGCGATGACGGCGGATAGGTGGAAACCGGCAACATGGGAGTTGCTCCGTGCGTACAGGTCTCAGCGTGCGGCCCGCCAGAGACGGGTCCGGCCGATGCTAGAACTCCAGGGAATCGAGGGCGGGTATGGCGGCACCACCGTTCTCCGCGACGTCTCGCTCTCGATCCCCCCTGGCTCCGTAGTCGCGCTGCTCGGGCCGAACGGCGCGGGCAAGAGCACCACCATGCGGATGGCCTCGGGCCTGCTGCGGCCGCGCGGCGGCCGCGTACTCCTCGAAGGCAAGGACGTGACGCGCGCCAGCCCGAGCAAGCGCGCCAGCCTTGGCATCTGCCACATCCTTGAAGGCCGCAGCATCTTCCCGTCGCTAAGCGTGCGCGAGAACCTGCTGCTTCAATCGCCCCGCGGCGCATCCATTTCTGAGGTCCTCGACCGGGCGAGCCACGAGTTCCCGCAGCTGGCCAAGCGCCGCAACCAGCTCGCGGGCACGCTGAGCGGCGGGGAGCAGCAGATGCTCGCCCTCATGCGCGCGTACCTCGCGCGGCCGCGCGTGGTTCTCGTCGACGAAGCATCGCTTGGCCTCGCGCCGGTGATCGTCGACCACATCTTCAAGTTCCTCGAACACATCGCCTCAGAAGGCGTCTCGCTGCTGATCGTCGAGCAGTACGCCAACCGTGTCCTCGCCATCGCCTCGGCCGTCTACCTGCTCAGTCAGGGCAGGATCGTCTACCACGGCCCAGCGGGTGAACTCGACGAGGAGCAGATCTTCGCCCTTTACGCACAGCAGCCCCCCAGGAGGCCGGCATGAAACACAGACGTGTAACAACCGCGTGCCTCGCGCTCGCCCTCGCGGGCGGCGTCGCCGCCTGCAGCAGCGCAAGCGGCACGAGCACCAGCACCAGCGGAACGCCGGCGAGCAGCCAGGCGGCATCGGCCCCCGCGGCCAGCGCATCCGGATCGGCCGCGACCGGGACGCCGATTGTGATCGGCAGCGTTGGCAGCTACACAGAGGGCGGGTTCGCGGACCCAGGCGAACCCGCGATCGAGGCCTGGGCCAGCTGGGTCAACGCGCACGGTGGCATCAACGGCCACCCCGTCAAGCTGATCGTGGAGGACAACAAGGGCGACCAGGCCCAGGCGGTCTCCATGGTCAAGCAGCTCGTCCAGCAGGACCACGTGGTCGCCTTCGTCAGCAACCAGGACGGCTCGCTGAACGCCGGCTACGCCAGCTACCTGGACCAGCAGAAGATCCCCGTCCTCGGCGGCAGCGTCTTCACGCTCGAGCCCTGGGTTTCCGACCCCATGTTCTTCCCCGAGGGCCTGACCGCGATCCAGGACATGGAGTCGCTGGCCCTGAGCGCCAAGACGCTCGGCATCACCACGGTCGGCTCGCTGGCGTGCTCGGAGGCCGCGCAGTGCGCCTCCGCCAACACCCTCGCGAAGTCCGTGTTCGGCGCGGCCGGCATCAGCGACGTCTACGGCGGTCTTGTCAGCTCGACCGCGACCGACTACACGGCGAGCTGCCTCGCCGCGGAGCAGAAGGGCGTGAAGGGGCTCATCCTGCTCGTGCCAAGCGCTTCTGAAGGGCAAGTCATCGCGGGTGACTGCCAGCGGCAGAACTACTCTCCGAGCTACATCATCCCCGGCGAGGCGATCGGCGCCGGCTACCTGGGGTCGGCCGCGTTCAACAACGCGTTCACCAGCGCCCCGACGCTGCCCTGGTTCTCGACCGCCCCGGCGATGGCCG
>JAWWPV010000358.1:0-2953 GCA_033854775.1 Trebonia sp. | reverse complement strand
TCCCCGGCTTCGCGGCGGCCGAGGCCTCAGGCGGCGGCACCGCTGACGGGTACCCGGCCGCCTCCGCGCCGGGGACGATCACCAGCGACATGTACGGCACCGTCGACGGGTCGACGTCCGCCGCCCGTTCGATGACCTGACGGGGCCCCGCGGAGGCGCGCTCCACGTAGTACGCCTCGTCAAGACGCCCCGCGTCCTTGAGCGCCTCCCGCACGCCGGGGTAGCTGCGGCCGATCTTCATGACCGCCGCCGCCGCGGTCCCGCGCAGCCGGGCCGTCAGCTCGCCGGGACCGAGCGTGCCGGGCAGCACGGTCAGCACGTCGTCGCCCTCGACAAGCGGCATGGCGAGCGCGGCGGACGCGGCGCTCACCGACGTGACGCCTGGCACGATCACGGCGGCGAACCGGCCGCTGATCCGCTTGTGCATGTGCATGTAGCTGCTGTAGAAGAGCGGGTCGCCCTCGGCGAGCAGCACCACGTCGCGCCCGGCGGCCAGGTGAGCCGCGAGCCGGTCAGCGGCCGCTGCGTAGAACTCCTCTATCGCGCCCTCATAGCCGCCCGGGTGGTCCGTGACCTCGGTCGTGACCGGGTACACGAGCCGCTCTTCAACCTGGTCACCGCGCAGGTACGGCTCGGCGATGGACCGCGCGACCGACCGCCCGTGCCGCGCGCAGTGGTACGCCACGACGTCAGCGGCGCCGATGAGCCGCGCGGCCTTCACCGTGACAAGCTCCGGGTCGCCGGGCCCGAGCCCCACCCCGTAAAGAGTTCCGCCGCTCATTCTGCCTCGCTCGCCACGGCGTTCACGGCGGCGACGGTCATCGCGCTGCCCCCGCGCCGCCCGTGCACCACCAGGTACTCAAGCCCGGACTGCGCGAGGGCCAGCTTCGACTCGGCCGCCCCCACGAACCCGACCGGGATGCCGAGCACCGCGGCCGGCCGTCCCGCCCCGGCGTCCACCAGCTCAAGCAGCCGGAACAGCGCGGTCGGCGCGTTCCCGATCGCCACGACCGCACCCGCCAGCCGGGAACCCCACAGGTCAAGCGCCGCCGCCGACCGGGTCGTGCTGAGCCGCTCCGCGAGCGACGGCACGGCCGGGTCGCTAAGCATGCAGACGACCTCGTTTCCGGCGGGCAGCCGCCGTCTGGTGATGCCCGACGCGACCATCTGCGCGTCGCACAGCACTGGCGCCCCGCGCAGCAGCGCGTCCCGCGCGGCTCGCACCACGCCGTCGCTGTAGCCGATGTCGGCCGGCAGGTCGGTCATCCCGCAGGCGTGAATCATCCGCACGACGACCCGCGCCACGTCGGCGGGAAACCGCGCGAGGTCGGCCTCGGCCCTGATGGCGGCAAACGACCGGCGGTAAATCTCCGCGCCGTCGCGAATGTAGTCAAACTCCGGCAACCTGGTATCCCTCGCTCGTGGCGGTCACGTCGATCTCGGTGGCGGCGGGCCGCCCGCAGTGCCTGGCGCACCCGCTCACGTGCACGAGACGCCCCGGCCAGCGTGCCGCGAACGCCGCCGCGTCGGCCTGCACGTCGGCAAGCGCGCTAGCGCACCCCGGCCGCCCGGCACACGCGGTCACCCGCAGCCACGGCGACGCCTCGTCCGTCCCGAACCCGAGCCCGGCCGCCTCACGCAGCACCCCGGCCGCATCCACCAGGTCCGGCAGCACGACGCTGCGCCAGGGCGTGATCCGCGCCGCCCGTCCCGCGACGCGGTCCGCGACCCAGCTCACCTGCGCCGAGGTCAGCCGCCCAAGCGGAGCGAGCAGCACGGCAGAAAAACCAGGATCATCCCGAACGGAAGCCGCTGACTCCGCACCCCCGCCCGTCTCCTGACGTACGACGAGGCCGACGGGCCTGGCTGCTGCCCGGGCATCCGGTGTCCCGGCGATCGGTTCGCCCTGGGCGGCGGCCAGCCCAAGGCGCGCGGCCACTACGGAGCGCACGGGCTCGGCACCGCCGGGCAGGTCGGCGATCCGCCAGGCGCTGCTCCCGAGGGCCGCCCGGCGATCGAGAAACGCCTCGGCGCATGCGATCATCGCGGCCACGACGGCGTCTCGCAGGCCGCGGACGGAAAGACCGTTGACGACGGCACCATCGGTTCGGATCGTCGCCACAACGTCGGCGCCGAGCCCGGCCACGTCGCCGCGCCCGTCGTCGACCGCGAACAGGAACCGCCCGGACAGCTCCGCGAGCCGTGGCCGCACGCAGAGCGCGGCATCGAGGGCGCGGACGACCCCGGTCAGGTCGGGCCCCCGGTCCAGGCCAGCGAGCGGCGAGGCGAGCACGTTCCGCACCCGGTCATGGCTGAGCGACGGCAGCAGCCCCGCCTGGATGAGCTCGCTGGTCAGCGGGCTCGCGGCGCCTGCCGCCAGCCCGCGCACCTGCACGTTGCCGCGCGACGTCAGCTCAATCCGCCCGTCGCCAAGCTCGCCCGCCAGCCGCGCCAGCACTCGCAGCTGGGCTGCATCTATCAGCCCGCCCGGCAGCCGGACCCGCGCCAGCAACCCGTCGGCCGCCTCGGCGAGCCGCAATACCCCCGGGCAGCGATCGGCCGCAGGACGGCCGGTGAAAGGGCTGGTCTCATGCACGCCCGGATTGTACGCCAGGGTCCTGCGGTCAGCGTGTCGCCGCTTGGCCGCTTGCGCATCTGAGCGGGGCCCGGTGCAGACTGGTGGAGTCAGGTACTGTGCCGTCGCGATGCCCAGTCAAGTCAAGACGCACGATCCTGGAGGAGGCTAACCGCACCGTGATCGCCTTGCTGTCCACCTCGGACACCGACCTGCTGTCGGCCCGCGCGAGCGGCGCCGGCTACCGGCTCGGCAACCCCGCCCGTCTCTCGGCCGGGGGCGTGCCAGCGCTGCTCGACGGCGCGGACATCGTCGTCGTCCGCATCCTCGGCGGGCGGCAGGCCTGGGAGGACGGGCTCGGCGCCGTGCTGGCCTCCG
>JAWWPV010000357.1:0-11511 GCA_033854775.1 Trebonia sp. | reverse complement strand
TTGAGCCGGTTTATGACGAGAACGCGCTCGCCGGATTCGACGCGCGGACCGCGCTCGGCGAGCCGGGGGAGTACCCGTACACCCGGGGCGTTTACCCCGGGATGTACACGAAGCGGCCGTGGACGATTCGGCAGTACGCCGGGTTCTCTTCGGCGGCCGAGTCCAACCGGCGGTATCACCAGCTCATCGCCAATGGCACTAGCGGGCTTTCCGTTGCCTTCGACCTGCCGACCCAGATGGGGTATGACTCCGACGCGGTCGCCGCGCGCGGTGAGGTGGGCAAGGTCGGCGTGGCGATCGACAGCCTCGCGGACATGCGCGTGCTCTTCGACGGGATCCCGCTGGACAAGGTGTCCACGTCGATGACGATCAACGCCCCTGCGGCGGTCCTGCTGCTGATGTACCAGACGGTCGCCGAGGAGCAGGGCGCCGACCCGCGGTGCCTGTCCGGCACCATTCAGAACGACATACTCAAGGAGTACATCGCCCGCGGCACGTACATCTACCCGCCGCGCCCGTCCCTGCGGCTGGTGGCCGACACGTTCGCGTACTGCCGCGCCGAGCTGCCGAAGTGGAACACGATCTCCATCTCCGGTTATCACATGGCAGAAGCCGGCGCGACGCCGGTTCAGGAGATCGCGTTCACCCTCGCCAACGCGAAGGAGTACGTGACCGCGGCGCGCGCGAGCGGCCTGGCCGTCGACGAGTTCGCGCCCCGGCTGTCGTTCTTCTTCGTCGCGCGGACCACGCTGCTTGAGGAGGTGGCCAAGTTCCGCGCCGCCCGCCGCATGTGGGCCAGGATCATGCGAGACGAGTTCAAGGCCAGGGACCCGAAGTCCCAGATGCTCCGCTTCCACACCCAGACGGCAGGCGTCCAGCTCACCGCGCAGCAGAAGGAACTGAACCTGGCCAGGGTGACGATCCAGGCCCTCGCGGCGGTGCTCGGCGGTACTCAGTCGCTGCACACCAACGCCTACGACGAGGCGATCGCGCTGCCGACGGAGAAGTCGGCGCGGCTGGCGCTGCGCACCCAGCAGGTGATCGCGGCCGAGACCGACCTGACCAGGACGGTGGACCCGTTCGCCGGCTCGTACGCGGTGGAGGCCATGACGGACGAGATCGAGGCCGCCGCGACCGAGCTCATGGCGAAGATCGACGAGATGGGCGGCGCGCTCGCCGCGATCGAGCGTGGTTTCCAGAAGTCGGAGATCGAGCGCTCCGCCTACGAGGTGGCCAGGCAGACCGATGACGGCCGGCGGGTCGTGGTCGGCGTGAACAAGTTCACCGTCGATGAGGAGGAGCCGTACGAGCCGCTGCGGGTGGACAAGAACATCGCCGACGCGCAGGTGGAGCGGCTGCGGAAGCTGCGGGCCGGCCGGGACCAGGTGGCGGTACTTAAGGCCGTCGACGCCGTGCGGTCGGCGGCGGAGGGCACGGACAACATGCTCCCGTCCGTCAGGGAGGCGCTGCGCGCGGGCGCGACGCTCGGCGAGGTCTGCGACGCGCTCCGCGCGGTGTGGGGCGTTTACCACCCGCGGGAGCCCTAACAGACTTCTAACAACCGCAACAGTACTTTGCTGGTCAAACAGGCCTATCTCGGACGATTCAATATTCCAAGGGTGGAAACGCTAGAGAGGCACCCGTATGGCGTAATCCGCCGCGGGCACCCCCGTGGATCCCTGGAGGCCTGTCATGACGATCGAGTGGAACTGCTCCGCCGGCCCGACCCTTGGCGTCGAATGGGAGGTGCAGCTCGTCGACGCGGAGACCCGGATGCTCCGGCAGGACGCGGGAGCGGTGCTTGCCGGACTTCCGGGACTGCTGGAGAGCGGCGAGCACCCGAAGATGCGCCATGAGCTGATGCAGTCCACGGTCGAGGTGGTGACCGGCGTCTGCGGAACGGTCGCGGAGGCTAAGGCGGACCTGGCCCTGTCGCTGAAGGACCTCCAGCCCGTCGCGGAGGCCCAGGGCATGGTGATCGCCAGTTCCGGCACCCACGCCATCAGTCACTGGCGAGACGGCAAGATGGCGCCGAGCCAGCGGTACGCCGAGCTCGTCCAGGAGTTTCAGTGGCCGTCCCGCAGGCTGCAAACCATGGCCGTACACGTGCACGTTGGGCTACGAGACGAGCACAGGGTGATGCCGATCATCAACGCCCTGGCTGTCTACCTGCCGCACTTGCTCGGCCTCACCGCATCGAGTCCCTACTGGTGCGGGGAGGACACAGGCCTTGCGTCTAGCCGGTCCGTGGTCTTTGCCTCGCTGCCGCACACCGGGCCGCCGCTTTGCCTCCCCGACTGGAAGTCTTTCGAGGACTACATGGCGGGGCAGCTGCGCGCGGGCACCATCCGGACGATCAAGGAGGTGTGGTGGGACGTCCGCCCGCACCCGGACTTCGGCACGGTGGAGGTCAGGATCGCGGACGCGGTCCCCACCCTCAGGGAAGTCGGCATGCTCGCCGCGCTCGTCCAGTGCCTGGTTCACCTGCTCGACACCCAGCTTGACCGCGGCTACCGGCTGCCGTCCCGCCCGGCCTGGGTGATCGCCGACAACAAGTGGCGCGCCACCAGGCACGGGCTCGACGCGAACATCGTCTCGAACGGGGCAGGCGCCACCGTGCCGCTCCGGGATGAGATATATGAGCTTGTCCGTGACCTGGAGCCGGTAGCATGGCGGCTCGGCTGTGCGGAAGAGCTCGCGGTCGCCTCCGAGGTCCTTGAGTACGGGGCCTCCTACGAGCGGCAGCGGGCCGTGCGCCGCGGCGAAAGCGACCTGACCGGCGTGGTGGACGCGCTCGTCACTGAGTTCGCGGAGGACAAATTCGTCCTGCGCGGGGATGGTGGGCATGGGGGATGACCTCACCGGGGCCCTGGACGCGTTCCTGGCCCGGCACGAGACGGAGCTGATCGGCCTCCGTCGCGACCTGCACGCCCATCCGGAGCCGGCCTACGCCGAGCGCCGGACGACGCGCCTGGTCGCGGACCGGCTGGCCGAGGCCGGGCTGCGCCCGGTGGTGCTGCAAGAGTCGACCGGGCTTTACGTGGACATCGGGCCTGCCGGGGCGCGCGTCGCGCTGCGGGCCGACCTGGACGCGCTGCCGATGGACGACGAGAAGGGCGTGCCGTACCGGTCCACGATTCCCGGGATGTGCCACGCCTGTGGCCACGACGTGCACACGGCCATGCTCGTCGGTGCCGGCCTGTTCCTTGCCGAGCGGGCGGCGTCCGGGCTGCTCACCGGCGGCGTCCGGCTGATCTTCCAGCCCGCGGAAGAGGCCGCGAGCGGGGCCAAGGCCGTCATCGCCGCTGGTGCCCTGGACTCCGTTGGCCGGATCTTCGCGCTGCACTGCGACCCGCGGCTGGACACCGGCATGGTGGGCGTGCGGGCGGGGGCGATCACCGCGGCTTGCGACAAGGTCAAGGTCACCCTCACCGGGCCCGGCGGGCACACGGCGCGCCCGCACCTGACCGCCGACGTGGTCTACGCGCTCGGGAAGATCGTGACCGAGGTTCCCGCGGCCCTGAGCCGCCGGGTGGATCCCCGCGCCGGGCTGAGCCTCGTGTGGGGCTACGTGAGCGCGGGCTCGGCGGCGAACGCCATCCCTGGCGAGGGGGTCGCGGAGGGCACGGTGCGCTGCCTCGACGCCGACGTGTGGCGCTCGGCGGTCGCCCTCATCGAGGACATGGTCCAGTCCGTGGCGATGCCGTACGGGGTGACGGCCAAGGTGGAGTACCTGAGCGCCGTGCCGCCGACCGTGAACGAGGCGGCGAGCGCCGCCCTGATCGGCGCCGCGGCCGCCGCGGTGCTCGGCCCTGACGCGGTCACGGAGACGCCGCAGAGCCTCGGCGGCGAGGACTTCGCTTGGTACCTGCACCTGGTGCCTGGCGCCATGGCCAGGCTCGGCACCCGCGCGCCGGGCACGCTCGCCGCCGGGGACCTCCACCAGCCGACCTTCGACGTCGACGAGCGGGCGATCGGCGTCGGCGTTCGCGTGCTGGCGGCTCTCATCGCCCTGGGGGACGAACCCCCGTACCTCCCGAAAGCCGCGGAGCGCCTCGGTGAGCTTGGCGATTCCCCCTCGGCGGCTGACTAAAGTGGCCATGTGAGTGACAAGAAGGGCTCCGGCGGCAGGCAGGTGTTCCGGTCGGTCGGCGCCGTCGTGGTCTGGTGGCTGTGGGTGCTGTTCGCGTTGGGCAACCTCATCGACCTGGCCGTCCAGGGCCGCGATCACCTGTCGCTTGTGGCCGCGTTCATCCTGCTGTTCGCGACCGGCATCGTGTACATCACCGCGCTGCGGCCCAGGATCGTCGCCGACGACGACGGGCTGACGATCGCTAACCCGGTCCGCGACCACCGGGTTGGCTGGGCGGCGGTGGCGGGGGCCGACCCCACCGACCTCCTCCGTGTCCGGTGCGAGTGGCCGGAGGGGACAGGGACGGCCGGGCGGGCCATCTACTGCTGGGCGGTGCACTCCTCGCGGCGCCGGCAGGTCGCCGCCGAGATGCGCGCGCAGCGCCAGTCCAGGAAAGGGAGCCGTGGCGGCTACGGCGGCTCCGGCATCGGCGGCATGGGCGGCTTCGGCTTGGCCTTCGGCTCGTCTGAGCCCTCCCCTGAGGGAGACCCGCTCCGCCTGGACGCCAATCGGGTCGTCGCCGCGCTCACCGAGCGCGCCGGGCAGGCGCGGATTGAGGGGCCGGATGACCAGGCGGTGGCGCCGGCCTCGACCTGGGACTTGGTGGCCGTCGCGGCGGTCGTCATCCCGGGACTCGCCCTGCTGATTGCCGCCCTGGCCTAGCGCGCGGCGCTACGCGCTAGGCGGGTTGGACGGCCTGGCGCTCAGCCAGTTGATGTAGTCAGTCGGCGCACCCGCCTTGACCGCGGCGTCCACCAGGATTGACAGCCGCCGGTCGGAGGGCAGCCCGCCCTCGTAGGCGTCGAGTACGTACAGCCAGGCGAGGGCGTCTCCCTCCAGGGTCTGCACCCGGACCTTGATCTTGCTGTAGAAGCCGAGGTTAACCCCGTCCCAGCTATCGAGTTCCTTCTCGTCAATCTCGGGAACGTCGTAGAGCGCGACGAACACCCGGTGTGCCTGGTCTTCGACGACCGTGGTGAGGGCGCCGTCCCAGCCGAGATCTTCGCCCCCGAAACTCAGGCGCCAGCCCTCAAGCCACCCGGTACCCCGCTGCGGGGAATGCGGGCAGCGCAGGAGCATCTGCGCCGGATCCATGTTGCTGCCGTAGGCGGCGTATATGGCCACGCTGCCTAAGCGTAGAGGGTAATCGTTCGAGCCGACGGCCAACCTGGTGGTGAACGTGCGGGATAATTGCTTAACGTGACCCTGCCTCGTCCCAATGTCGCCATCCTCGGCGGCGGTCCTGGCGGCTACGAGGCCGCTCTCGTCGCCGCGCAGCTCGGTGCCGACGTGACCGTCGTCGACGAAGATGGCCTAGGCGGCGCCTGTGTGCTCACGGACTGTGTCCCGAGCAAGACGCTGATCGAATCCTCGTCGACCATGACCTCGCTTGGCCGCTCCGCCTCGCTCGGCCTGCAGCTGGCCAACGGCGCCAACCCCGTGGTCGGGGTGGACGCGCCGGCGCTGAACGCGCGGATCAAGGCGCTCGCCGCCGCGCAGTCGAACGACATCACCGAGCATGTCGCCTCGGAGGGCATACGGATCATCCAGGCCAGGGGCCGGCTGACCGGGCCGCACACGATCGAGGCCGACGGGGCGACCATCGGTGCCGACGTGGTGCTCATCGCTACCGGGGCGAGCCCGCGCGCGCTGCCCGACGGTGTGCCCGACGGCGAGCGCATCCTGACCTGCCGCCAGATGTACGACATGACCGAGTTGCCAGAAGAGCTGATCGTGGTCGGCTCGGGAGTGACGGGGGCCGAATTCGCCAGCGCCTACCAGGCGCTCGGCTCCCAGGTCACGCTTGTCTCGTCGCGGGACCGGGTGCTGCCGCACGAGGACAAGGACGCCGCCGTGGTCATCGAGGGCGTCTTCCGGCGGCGCGGCATGAACGTGCTCAGTAAGTCCCGTGCCGCGGCCGTGCACCGCAAGGGCGACGGCGTGGTGGTGACGCTCGCCGACGGCCGGCAGGTGAGCGGCTCGCACTGCCTGCTCACCGTGGGCATGGCGCCGTCCACGAAGGGGATCGGCCTGCTCGAGGCGGGCGTCCACCTGGACTCGCGCGGGTTCATCGAGGTGGACCGCGTGTCGCGGACGTCGGCAGTGGGCGTGTACGCGGCGGGCGACTGCACGGGCGTGCTCATGCTCGCCTCCGTGGCCGCCATGCAGGGCAGGATCGCGATGTGGCACGCGCTCGGCGAGGCGGTGCAGCCGATCAGGCTCAGCCACGTGGCGTCCACGATCTTCACCGACCCGGAGATCGCGTCGGTGGGCGTCTCACAGGCCGCCGTGGACCGCGGCGAGGTCCCGGCCCGGGTGGTCAAGCTGCCGCTCGCGACCAACCCGAGGGCGAAGATGGGCGGCATCCGCGACGGCTTCGTCAAGATCTTCGCGCGCCCGGGCACCGGCCTGGTACTCGGCGGCGTGGTGGTCGCGCCCCGGGCAAGCGAGCTGATCCTGCCGCTGTCGATCGCGATCGAGCAGAACCTTTCCGTTGAGCAGATCGCCCACACGTTCTCGGTCTACCCGTCGCTTTCCGGCTCCGTCACCGAGGCGGCCCGCACGGTCATGGAATTCGGCACCGACACGATCGCCTAACCTCCGCGGCGGCTCAGCGGGGACCACGGGACTAGCCGCGCAGTATGTGGCCGGTGGTGCTGTCGAAGACAATGTCTGCCCGCTCAGCCGTGCGTTCGCGGCCGAGCATCGCCTCCTCTTCGGCCGCCCACGCCTCCCAGTGCGGCGCGACCGTCTCCCCATCACGGTCAAGAGCCCTCTTCTTCCGAACGGATGCGGGTGACTCCACCCAGACCAGCAGGCTCTCGTAGGCGGCGGCACGTCGCGCTCCGGCCCCGACCCCCTCGACAATCAGTACCCCGGGCGGCTCAAGCACCCAGGGTGCTTCCCAGGCGGCCCCGACCCAGTTGTATCGGGGCACCCGGGCCGCCCGCCCGGCGCTCAGCGGCTCAAGAACCTCGGTCACCATCAGGTCGATCCCGCGCTCAAGCCCGTCCCACCCGCCGTAAAGGTCCTCAAGCGTCACCACTGCTGCCCCCAGTTCACCCCGCACCACCGCGGCCAGCGAAGACTTCCCGGCTCCAGAGCGCCCGTCGATGGCGACCACGCGTGTCTTCCCGGCTCGGGCCGGCTTCCGCAGCAAGCGCTGAGTGTCTATCAACGAGGCCCGCGGCACGTCAGTGGGCAGGGTGGCCGAGGTCACGGTCGTCGGGTACCTCGAGGCCGTGCTGCTTGAGGCGGGCGGCGCGGACGTCGTCGGCGCTGATCAGCACCGTGCCCACGCTCGCGATGAGCGCGAACCCGGGGACGGCTATGCGCAGCCAGGTCGGGCCGGGGAGGAAGGCGAGCGCGACGCAGATCGGCACCATGAGCACCATGAGCCGCCTGATGGTCCGGCCGCGCCAGCCGGCGTCGGTCAGCTCGTGCCGCACCCACTCCCGGTTCCGCGGCGGGAGCCGGAACCCGACCGCGAACAGCAGCCAGCCCACGACGCTGGGATCTCCCGGCAGTCGTCGCATGCGCCCAGCCCCTAGTCTTTGATCTGGCAGATCTCGGTGTCGGCGGTGACGGTCTGGCCTACCTCGACGGCCAGGCCGGTGACCGTTCCGTCCTTGTGCGCGGTGAGCGGCTGCTCCATCTTCATCGCCTCCAGGATCACCACGGTGTCACCCGCGCTCACCTGCGTTCCCTCCGCGGCGACGATCTTCACGATCGTGCCCTGCATCGGGGAGACCAGCGAGTCGCCGCTCCCCGACCGCCGCTTCGCCTGGCCGGAGGAGCGGCGGGCGGCGTCACGTGGAGAACGCACTCGTTCGGATGAGCCGTGATGCGCGCCGGCGGCGGCCGGCAGCGACAGGACGGCCGGCACCGTCACCTCGAGCCTTTTCCCGCCGACCTCCACCGTAATCGTCTCGCGCGCGGGCGCCTCGGCGGCAGGCCCGGACGCCGGTGTTCCGAAGTGCTGCGGCTCGAACGCCGCCACCATCTCGGTCTCGATCCAGCGGGTGTGCACCGTGAGCTGGTCGCCGGCGAACGCCGGATCGTCGACGACGGCGCGGTGGAACGGCAGCACGGTGGGCATGCCGCCGACCGTGAACTCCGCGAGCGCGCGCCTGGCGCGCTCCAGGGCCTGGGTGCGGCTGGCCCCGGTCACGATGAGCTTGCCGATCAGCGAGTCGAACGCCTGCGGCACCGTCTGGCCCGCCCCGTACCCGGCGTCGAGCCGTACGCCTGGCCCGCCAGGAGGGTTCCACTCGGTGATCGTGCCCGGCGCGGGGAGGAAGTTCCGTGCCGGGTCCTCGGCGTTGATCCGGAACTCGATCGAGTGCCCGCGCAGCTGGGGATCGTCATAGCCGAGAGGCTCGCCTGCGGCGATCCTGAACATCTCCCTGACCAGGTCGAGGCCGCTGACTTCTTCCGAGACCGGGTGCTCGACCTGGAGCCTGGTGTTGACCTCAAGGAAGCTGATCGAGCCGTCGGTGGCGATGAGGAACTCAGCAGTGCCCGCGCCGACGTAGCCGGCCTCGCGCAGGATCGACTTCGACGCGTCGTAGAGCTGCTTGACCTGCGCGTCGGACAGGAACGGCGCGGGCGCCTCCTCGACCAGCTTCTGGTGCCGCCGTTGCAGCGAGCAGTCTCTGGTGGAGACCACGACGACGGCGCCGCGGGAGTCGGCGAGGCACTGGGTTTCCACGTGCCTTGGCCGGTCCAGGTAGCGCTCGGCGAAGCACTCGCCGTTGCCGAAGGCCGCGGTGGCCTCGCGAACCGCCGACTCGTACAGTTCGGGGATCTCTTCGAAGGTGCGGGCGACCTTGAGGCCGCGGCCGCCGCCGCCGAAGGACGCCTTGATCGCGATCGGCAGGCCATACTCCCTGGCGAACTCCGCGACCTCATCCGGGCCGCTGACCGGGCCGTCGGTGCCTGGGGCGAGCGGCGCGCCGACCCGCTTGGCGATCTCCCGTGCCTTCACCTTGTCGCCGAGCGCCACGATGGCCGCCGGCGGCGGGCCTATCCAGGTCAGGCCGCCGTCCAGCACGGCCTGCGCGAAGGCCGCGTTCTCGGCCAGGAAGCCGTAGCCGGGGTGCACGGCATCGGCGCCCGAGCGGGCCGCGATGGCGATGATCTTGCCGATGTCCAGGTACGTCTGCGCCGGGGTGGCGCCGTTCAGCGCGTACGCCTCGTCGGCGGCACGGACGTGCAGGGCATCGAGGTCTTGGTCGGCGTAGACGGCGACGCTGGCCAGGCCCGCGTCACGGCAGGCACGCGCCACCCGGACGGCAATCTCGCCGCGGTTCGCGATCAGGACTTTCCGCAATTGACGCCTCAGCAGACTGCGCGCAGCTTTATGGGTACAGGGGTCACCCGGGTGATAACAGCTGGATTCTAGATCAGTACCGTGGAGGGCGTGCTGATGTGGGTGCCTTCTTACTGGGTAGCGGCCGGGCTCGCGGGGCTGGCCGGCGTGGACGTGGAGGTCGTCGCGCTCGGCCGTGACATGGGCGAGACGGGTGACATCGGCCACATGGCGGTCCCGGCGAGCGTGGCCGGCGTGGAGTTCTACGTGCCGAGCTTCTTCCCAAGCCCGGCGGGCAGCGCGGTGCTTAGCGAGATGCGCGCCCTCCGCGTGGTGCAGGCGCTGACGGCGGGAGTGGACTGGATCCGCCCGCACGTGCCCCCGTCGGTCGCGCTGTGCAACGCGCGGGGAGCGCACGACGCGTCCACCGCCGAGTGGGTGGTCGGGGCCATGCTCGGTGCGCTGCGCGCCTTCCCGCTGTTCAGTGCGGAGCAGGCGGCGGGACGGTGGGCCTACCAGGGAACCGATCAGCTTGCCACCAAGAACGTGCTGATTGTCGGCTACGGGGCGATCGGCGCGGCCGTGGAGCGGCGGCTCGCCGGGTTCGAGGTGACCGTGCAGCGGGTCGCGCGGACCCCGAGACCGGGGGTGGACGGGGCAGGCGGGAAGGGCGGCGTGGGCGGGACAGGGGAGGTCGCCGGGCTTGCCGACCTGCCGTCGCTGCTGCCCGGGGCGGACGTCGTGGTGCTGCTCGTCCCGTTCACCCCGGAGAGCGAGGCGCTGGCCGATAGCGGCTTCCTCGCCCGGATGAAGGACGGCGCGCTGCTCGTCAACGCTTCTAGGGGAGCGGTCGTGGACACCGCCGCGCTCGTCGCCGAGGTGGCCAGCGGGCGGCTGCGCGCCGCGCTCGACGTGACGGACCCGGAGCCGCTGCCCCCCGGCCATGACCTATGGTCCCTGCCCGGCGTGTTCATCACCCCGCACGTCGCCGCGTCCACCCCGGTATCGCGGCAGCGGGCGGCTCGCCTGGTCAGGGAGCAGGCCGAGGCGTACCTGCGCGGCGAGCCGCTCCGGAACGTGATCAGCGGCGCTTACTAGGCGCGGCTATCCTAGGATGTGCGAACGGCCCGCCCCTCCCGTGGCCCGGCTCTCATGGCACTGGCGCTAACCGTGACCGCACTTGTCTCCCGGTCTACGCCCATCCTCAACCGAAGCGTGATCTCGGGTACGTAGAGTTAACGGTATGGTCGGTGCCGCAGCCAGTCAGCGGAGGACGGCTGGATCGGGCCATCAGCGGACGCCGCAGCGCACCCGTCACTGGTGACAGGTCGTTGCCCATCCGTTGCCTAATACTCAGCCGTGTAAGAACCGCAAGCCGCACGCTACCCAGTGACCCACCGAGCGGCCCCAACCCGGAAGGAGCCCCGTGAGCGTCCTCGCCATGCTCGCCACGGCTGGCGCCGTCGTTGGACTGCTCGTTGGGGCGCGACGGCACACTGGCGCGGTCGCGCGGGGATACCGCTGGCTGGGCGCCGCGGCCCTGTTCTGGTTCGCGGGCCTGATCATCGCGCAGGTGCTCGCCGGGTCTGGCGCCTCGGGCGAGCCGCTCTCGCTCGCCGACGTGGCTCCGCTGCTCGCCCTGGCGAGCGCGGCGGCCGGCGTCATGGTGCTTGCCGAGGACGAGAAACGGGATGACACCGGCTCGGTGCTGCCCGGTCTGGCCGACGGCTACGTGATGGCGGTCGCCCTGCTCGTCATCGGCTGGGTCGTCGCCTTCGGCGCGGAGTTCCATCATCTGAACGAACGGCCGGGAACCTTCCTCCAGGACCTGCTGCACCCGCTCGCGGACCTGGCGGTGCTCGGCGCGCTGCTGCCAGTGCTCACCGTCGCGTGGCGGCGGGTGGCCGTACCGTACGTCGGGCTGATGGCGCTGACGTTCGCGGACTCGCTCGGCGTCGGCGCCAAGCTGTCAAGCAACCACCAGGGGATCCTTGAGCAGCTGGCCATGATCGCCGCCGCGTGCCTGTTCGGACTCGCGCCCTGGGTCGGGGCCATCGCCGTGCGCCTC
>JAWWPV010000356.1:0-4624 GCA_033854775.1 Trebonia sp. | reverse complement strand
CTTCTTGAAGAAGTGCGTTGCCCACGGGTTGTCGTTGTACCGGTCGATGGCGCGGTAGCCCGCCCGCTGGTACATGCCGATCGCTTCGGTCAGCGCGGCGTTGGTGTCGAGCCGGGCGGTGTCGTGCCCGAGGTCGCGGGCCTGGTCCTCCAGGTGGCGCAGCAGCCTTGACCCGAGGCCCGCGCCGCGCCAGTCGTCGTGGACCCACATGCGCTTGAGCTCGCCGACACGCGGCTCGATCGTCTGCAGGCCGCCGCAGGCCACCGGCTCGCCGTCGGAGAGCGCCACGACGAAGACGCCCGTTGGCGGGGCGAGCAGCAACGCGTCCTTCTCCGTCTCGCCTGACGGGTCGAAGCCGAAGCGGCGGCCGATCTCCGCGAAGTACCGGCCGATCACGTCCCTGGCCGTCGGCGAGGCGGGGTCGACCGGCTCGAACGTCACGGTCGCGGCGCGGACCAGGAGGTCCGCCTCACTGAGGGCCTGGGCCAGGCGTTCCCGCTGGCGTTCCGTGAGCGGGTCGACGATCATCCGGGCCTGGTCGTCGGAGCGGCGTTCGAGCTCCTTCCAGCGGTCGCGGCCCGTTTCAGTCAGGCCGACCTGGCGGCGTCGGCGGTCGCCCGGGTCGGGAGTGACGTCAATGAGGCCGTCTTTCTCGAGACGGCGCAAGAGCCTGCTGAGGTAGCCGGAGTCGAGGGCGAGGCGCTCACGCAGTGCCTGCGTGGTCAGGGGGCCTTGCGTGGTCGCGGGGGCGACGCCGATCTCGAACAGCAGGCGGGCCGGGCCCAGGGGCATCCCCATGCCGAGGAAGGAGTCCTCGAGCACGCCGATGCGCTGTGTGTAGGAGCGGTTGAAGCGGCGGACGACGGCGACGGGATCTGACACGATCTCTGACCTTAGTCAGAGAAATGCGCGATAGCAAGCAGTCCGGCGCCGCGCCGCACGGCGATCACGACATATCGTCTTGCGCAGCGATAGGCGAGAACGCGCCGGTGGCCTACAGTTTGTGCCATGTCGGATCAGGAGCAGGCGGGCCGGGCGGCCGCCGCAGACGGGCGCGGGGCGCTGCGGGTTTCACATGAGGACCGGGACCAGGTCGCCGAGGTGCTTCGGGTCGCGGCCGGGGACGGACGGCTCTCGTCGGACGAGCTTGACGAGCGGCTGGAGCGGGCGCTGACCGCGCGCACCTACGACGACCTCGCGTCCGTCGTCGCCGACCTGCCGGCCGCGGGGACCGCACTCGCCCCGGTGCCTGGAACACAACTGCCAGGGCCGCTCACAGGCGTCCTGCCGGGCGGGGTCGCGCCGGCGCCGGCGAAGGAGCTCATCAAGATCCACGTCACCAGCGGGCACAGCCAGCGGGTCGGCCGGTGGACGGTGCCCGCCCGGATGGACCTCAACGTGCGCAGCGGGCACGTCAAGATTGATTTCACCGAGGCGGTCATCACCCAGCCGACGCTGCACATCGACGCCGAGGTGAGCAGCGGGCACATCCTCCTGCTGACCAGGCCGGGCATCGCCGTCGACCTGGACGACGTGTCGGTGCGCAGCGGGCAGGTCAAGGTCCGCGCGCCATGGGGCGACAGCGTGCCCGTGTTCCTGCGGATCACCGTCGCGGGAAAGTGCGGCAGCGGGCACATCCTCGCGCGCCCGCCGCGGCGGTCGTTCTGGCAGTGGCTGCGGCGCGCGCCCCAGCCGTACGCGATCGCGGCCTGAGGTTCAGCAACGGCCAAGGTCAGTCAAACGTGGGTGACGGCCGTCATTGCGAAGAAGTCTTTGCAAACGTAGCTTTGCATTATGAGCGACGAGCCCGGCGAGCAGGTGCCCGGGCGGAGCATCGCCCGGCTCGATAACGCGACGGCGCTGCGCGCGTACGCGCATCCCGTGCGGATGAAGCTGATCCTGGCGCTGCGGACACGCGGGCCGCTGACCGCGACGCAGGCGGGGCGGCTGCTCGGCGAGTCGTCGGGGACGTGCTCGTTCCACCTGCGGCAGCTCGCCAGGTACGGGCTCGTCGAGGAGACCGGGGACGGGACCGGGCGGGAGAAGCCGTGGCGGGCGACCACCACCTCGACGGGCTGGGATGACGTGCAGCAGCCGCCGGAGGCCACGGCCGCGGCCAGCCTGCTTGCCGAGATTCTCGCCGAGTCGTACTTCGGTGAGCTCATGCGATGGCTGGAGGCGCGGTCCGGGGAGAGCGAGGAATGGCAGCGGGCCGCGTTCATCGGCGACCGCTTCCTGTGGGTCACCGCCGAGGAACTCGC
The DNA here is from genome assembly GCA_033854775.1 of Trebonia sp. GTDB lineage: Bacteria > Actinomycetota > Actinomycetes > Streptosporangiales > Streptosporangiaceae > Trebonia. The sequence goes on along the minus strand of JAWWPV010000356.1, from coordinate 2,363 downwards.
CCAGGTCGGGCGCGACCTCGTCGCGATCACCGACAAGTACTTCGAGCGGCAGGTCAGGCCGGAGCTGCGGCCGCCGGGCGCCCGGCTCGCCACCTACCTGCACCTGGGGTTCCCCAACGTGACGCTGCGGGACGAGCCGTGAGCGTGGCGACGGTTTCCTGGCGGGGAATGGGCGCGCCGGGGCGAGCGGAGCGGGGGCCACGCACCCGTTCGGGATGATCGGGCGAGAAGGCGGCGGGGACCCGCACCGGGCCGCATCGCGCGGGCGGGAATCGGCCTTTTGTTGTCCTTCCCCCAGGTCAGCCCTTGACGGGCTTTACGGCGGGCTTCAGGGCCTCGGCCAGGGGTTTCAGGGCCTCGGCCAGCGCTTCCAGGTCGGGGACGGCGGCCAGGAGCGCGGCCGTCGTGTCCGGCGGGAGGCCGTGCAGGCACTCGGACAGGACCTTGGTGCGCTGGTTGCGGACCCGGTCGTGAACCTGCTCGCCCTCCGGGGTCACCGCCACGTGGGCGGCGCGCAGGTCGCCAGGGTCTTGCATGCGGCGGATGAGGCCGCGCTCGTCCAGGGCCTTGACCACCCGGGACAGCATGGTCGGGTTCAGGCCCTCGAGCTCGGTCAGCTCGGTCAGGCCGAGCGGGCCGCGGACGCGGACGAGGGCCAGGACGGAGTACTGGGTCGGGGTGAGGTCCTCGCCCGTGGACGTGTCATTGAGCACGCGGGCGAGCCTGGGGATGACCGCGCGCAGCCGGGCCACGAGTTCGGTGTCCATCACGTCTCCGGAATCAACTTGTATGCTTGCTAGCAAGCAACTAACCTTATTCCATGTGAGCCTGACCGGAGAAACCGCGAAAATCAGCGAGCCGGCCCGTGACGCTCCTGGGGCGCGGCATAAGGACCGGCGCAAGCTGATCTTCGCGATCGTCTCCATCGGGCTGTTCATGGCCTCGGTTGACCAGACCATTGTCGCGACTGCGCTGCCCGCGATCGAGAAGGAACTGCACGCTACCATCAACTGGAGCGGCTGGACGATCTCGATCTACGCGCTCGGCCAGGTCATCGCCATGCCCATGGCCGGCAAGATCAGCGACATGTACGGCCGCAAGAAGGTCTTCATGATCTCGGCGGCGATCTTCACGCTCTCCTCGCTCTGCTGCGGGTTCGCGCCGAACATCGCGGTCCTGCTGCTCGCGCGCTTCATCCAGGCCCTCGGCGGCGGGGCGTTCATGCCGTCGGCGACAGGGATCGTGTCCGATCACTTCGGGGAGCAGCGGGACCGTGCGGTTGGCATGTTCACCTCCATCTTCCCGATCGGCGGCATCGTCGGCCCCATCCTCGGCGGGCTGTTCGTCAGCTACTGGTCCTGGCGCGGAATCTTCCTGGTCAACGTGCCGATCGGAGTCCTTCTCATTGCCCTGACCGTGCGGTTCATTCCCGCTTCCGCGACCCGGCCGTCTTCGCGCATCGACATCACCGGGATCCTGCTGCTCGCCGGGCTGATCGCGGCGGGGATGTTCGGCATCTCGTACCTCGGCAGCGGGGACGTCCCGTTCTACAGCCCGGTCTTCCTCGGGTGCCTGGCGTGCGCGTTCGTGCTTGGCTACCTGTTCGTCAGGCACTCGCGGACCGATCCCGCGCCGTTCGTGCCTTACCGGCTGCTGCGCGGGCGCGGGTTCGGGATCATGAACCTGATCAACTACCTGTACGGTGCGGCGGCGCTCGGGTTCGCGGCGCTCGTGCCGCTGTACGCCACCGACCGCTACGGGATCTCGGCGCTTGCCTCCGGGACGCTGCTGACCGCGCGGGCCATCGGGATGATCGCGGTCGCCGGGGTGGCCGCCATGGCCCTGCGGCGCACCGGGTACCGGTGGCCGATGATCCTCGGGTTCGTGGTTCTCGCCGGCGGGCTGGTGATGCTGGCGGTTTCCGCCGTTGCCTCCCCGTACGTGTGGCTGGCCATCGGGGCCGGCGTTACCGGGTTCGGGATGGGGCTGTCGGTGCCTGCCTCCAACAACGCCAGCCTCCAGCTCGCACCGGACCAGGTGGCCGCCATCGCCGGGCTGCGCGGTATGTTCCGGCAGTCCGGGGCGATCACCGCCGTGTCGGTGACTACTGCCGTGATCGCGCGCAGTACCGCGGCAGCGGCGGGCATCATGCAGGCGCACGTGTTCCTGGTGTTCGCGGCCATCCTGGTGCTCATGCTGCCGCTGGTCAGGTTCGTGCCTGAGCATCGCGGGAAGTGGTGAGTCATGGCACTGCTGGGTCGAGGGCGGTGAGGTCGCGCCACGGGGTCCAGCCGGTGGCCAGGCCGGTGGCCGGGTCGAAGAAGTACAGCCGGGCGGGATCCACGCGGAGCGTGACGCGGGCG
>JAWWPV010000355.1:0-2536 GCA_033854775.1 Trebonia sp. | reverse complement strand
GGCACGCACAACTTCGTGGCCAACGGGATCAGCCTGCACAACAGCATTGAGCAGGACTCGGACCTGGTGATCTTGCTGCACCGTGAGGATGCGTACGAGCGGGAGTCACCCCGGGCCGGGGAAGCGGACCTGATCGTGGCCAAGCACCGCAACGGGCCGACCGCGACCGTGACCGTGGCTTTCCAGGGGCACTACAGCCGGTTCGTAGACATGGCCCCGGGCTGACCTGGCGGGCTTGTTGCAGGAGTAGGTTCTCATTTTCTGCTGCACTTTCTCAGGATTGGCTGCACCTCACCTGCACTTGTGCGGGCCGGATGAGACAAGTGTGACTTTGCAGATTCTTGGCACCTGGCGCCGTAGGGCCGGCCGCAGGGTGTCATTCCCGGCCGCGTCGCGACTGGCTACCGTCGTCCGTCCCGGCTGAAACCGGAAGCTCGCACGACACCGTCGTGCCGGCGCCGGCCGGGCTGTGCAGGGAGAGTGTGCCGCCGAGTGCCTCGATACGGTCCTTCAGCCCGACCAGCCCGGAGCCCAGTTGCGGGTCGGCGCCGCCGACACCGTCGTCGCGCACGCGCACCCGGAGTCGGCCACCGGAGGCTTTCACCTCCACTTCGACAACCGAGGCCCGTGCGTGCTTGGCCGCATTGGTGAGCATCTCGGAGACGACGTAGTAGGCGCCCACCTCGACTGGCTCGGGAAGCCGGCCATCGATCCGCACGTCAACGTTCACCGGGATGGTTGAGCGCCGCGCGAGTGCGCGCAGTGCTGCCCGCAGCCCGGCCGTGGACAGGATCGCCGGGTGGATGCCACGGGAGATCTCCCGCAGCTCATCGATCACGCCCAGGAGCCCCGTGGCCACGTCCCTGACCTCGGTGCCGATCTCGTCCCTCTCCAGCGGCGCCGCCGCCGACCGCAGCCGCAGGGCCAGCGCGAGGAGGCGCTGCTGGCCGCCGTCGTGCAGGTCCCGCTCGATCCGCCGGCGGGCCTCATCCGAGGCCGCGACGATCCGCGCGCGGGAGGCGTTCAGCTCGGCGCGGTTCTGCGCGTTCGCGACCGCCGTGGCGACCAGGCCGGTGAACTGGCTCATCCGCTGCTTGGTATCGGGCGGCAGCGGCGCCTGTCCCGACCCGACGGCGATCATTCCCCACAACCGGCCGTTGACGTAGATCGGCATGGCGACCGAGGACAGTATCCCCTCGCGGAGACGCACCTCCGCGCCCGGTACGTCGCGGTAGTCATCGACGCGGGCGGCCTGGCCGGTCTGGCGGACGGTCGCGGTCAGCCCGCCCGGTGGATAGCCCTCCCAGCGTCCGCCGACCCGCACGTGCGGACCCGTCGTGCCTTCGTTGGCCACCAGCGTCGCCGTTCCGTCCACCTCGAACCGGATCATCCGGGCGGTACCGTCACCGAAGTGCCAGAGAGCCTCCCTGGTCGCGGCCGCGAACACCGCCTCGGGCGGTTCGCCCCGCGCGACCAGCGTGGCCAGGCGCCGCAGCGCCGCCTGGATGTCGGCGAGTTCGCGCAGCTCCTGCTGCGCCTTGGCATTGGCGATCGCCGTGGCGGCGAGCTCCGTGAAGTCCGCTATGCGGTCGGCGGTGCCGGACGGAAACGGCCCTTGCCTCGTCAACGCGGTCACCACGCCCCACAGGCGGCCTTCGACAATGATCGGGCTTGCCGCGATCGACCGGATTCCCAACTCGCGCAGGGCGTCGGCGACCGGGTCCGAGATGCTGCTCCACCCGTCCTCGTGGACCTGGGCCGCGCGGCCGGTACGCCGCACCATCGCCGCGGGAAGGTAGTCGCGGAGCTGCATCCCGGCCGGCAACCTGCCCAAGTCCTCCCCGCCACTGCCAACGACCACGGCCGAGGTCCCATCCGGCTCGAAGCGGCATACGTCGGCGTTGTCCGCGCCATACAGCCGGCGGATCCCCTCGGCCACCGCAGTGAACACCTGGGCGGGCAGCGCGCCGCCGGCTACCAGCGTGGCCACCTGGCGCAGCGCGGCCTGCTCCTCGGCGTGGCCCCGCAGCTCCACGCGCGCCTGCGCGTTGGCGATCGCGGTGGCGACCAGTTCGGTGAAGCCGGCCAGCCGCGCCTCGGCGTCGTCGGCGAATGGCCGATCGGCGGTGGAGGACGCGAACACGGCACCCCACATGCGCCCCTCGACCACGATCGGGACGCCAAGGAACGTCCGCATCCCGAGCGCGCGCGCCTCTTCCACAAACGTTCCGGTGGGTGGGAGCTCCGCCGGGCCCCGCCGCCACGGGCGTCCGGTCTCCCGCATCGACCGCAAATCCTCGTCGACCGGACGGCTGGAGCCGATCGGCAGGTCGAGGTGCCGCGCGTTCCAGGCCGCCACGAGCGTGACGGTGTCATCGGGCTCGAACCGCAGCAGCGACGTCGAGCCGGCGTTCACCAGCCAGCGGGTTTCCTCGGTGACGGCCGCGAACAACTCCTCCTGCGCGACCCCCCGCGCGACCAGGGTCGCCACCCGCCGCAGCGCCGCCTGCTCCTCGGCGACCACGACCGCCTCGGC
>JAWWPV010000354.1:0-5571 GCA_033854775.1 Trebonia sp. | reverse complement strand
CACCACCGCGATCGCCGTGTCGCGGGCGGGCGGGCGCCAGTTTCCGCCAGGCTCGGTCCAGGCATGCCGAAGCCAGCCAGGGAGTGCCGGGAGTGCCCAGCTCCAGCCCCGGCTCCCGGCCTGGCCGGGACGCGTCGACGGTGCGGTTCCCATGTGACGCAGCGTAGGCCCATTTCGCCCGGCTCACCATCGGCAGGGGATGTACGCCGCCTACTCCCCCGGGAGTACGTCGGCGTCGGGTGCGGGCCCCGGTACTCGCCCAGGGGTAGCCGGCACTGACAACTTCCACCGGACGCGCGAGTACGCGCCGCGGCGGGACGCTTGCGGTGGCCGGCGGGCATGCCGCCGGACTTCGGACGTAAGGGAAGACCCGAGATGCAGGCGCTAACCCGCTTCGTACTGCGCCACAAGGCGCTGGTGGTACTGACGTGGCTGCTCGTCGCCGTGGCTGGCGTCATGACGATCAGCGGCACCACCCACCGGATGACCAACGACTTCTCCATGCCTGGGCAGGCATACCAGGTCGACAACCAGATCGTCGCCGAGTACGGCAACGGCGGTTCCCAGTCTCCCTACGTGCCCGTGCTCACCGTGCCGGCCGGCGAGCGGGTCACCGACCCCGCGGTAGCCGCGGAGACTGGCCGGGTGTTCGGCGCGATCGCGGCGTCGGCGCCCGGCCTGCGCGTCGCCGACTACAGCGCGACGGGGAACGGGCGGTTCGTGACCAGCGACGGGCGGACGACGTTCGCGCTGGTGTTCATCCCGCCGTCGACCTCGTTCGGCGGGCCGACCCAGACCGCCGCGATCACCAGGGCCGCGGCAGCGGCGCTGCCGCCCGGCTGGCACTTCGGGCTGACCGGCGAGGACCTGCTGGCCAACGGCGCGCCCGCGTCGAAGGGCACTGGGATCATGGTCGAGACGATGATCGGTTCGGTGGGCGCGCTGGTGATCCTGGCGCTGGTCTTCGGCTCGTTCCTCGCGTTCCTGCCGCTGCTGATCGGCGGGGTGTCCGTGCTTGCCACGTTCCTGATCGTGGGCGGGCTGACGGAGATCACCGGGATCAGTCAGATCGTCGAGTTCCTGATCGCGCTCGTCGGGCTCGGCGTGGCGATCGACTACTCGCTGCTCGTGGTGAGCCGGTGGCGGGAAGAGCGCACGGCCGGGCGCGACAACGCCGACGCGGTGGCTGTCGCGATGGAGCACGCCGGGCGCGCGGTGGTGTTCTCCGGGCTGACGGTGGCGATCGGGCTGCTGTCGATGATCGTGCTGCCGGTGCCGATGCTGCGCAGCGTCGGGTACGGCGGGGTGCTGGTGCCGCTGGTCTCCGTGCTCGTCGCGACCACGCTGCTGCCGGTCATCCTGGCGTCGGTGGGGCCGAGGATGGACTGGCCCAGGCTGCGGACCGAGCGTCGTCCCTCGCGGGTGTTCTCCTCGTGGGCGGCGCTGGTGTACCGGCACCGCTGGGTGTCGGCGGCGGCCGGGCTCGCGATCATGGGGCTGCTGATGGCGCCCGCGCTGTCGCTGCACCTTGGCTCGCCCGGGGCGTCCGCGGAGGCGACGGCCGGGCCCGCGCACGACGCGCTGGTGAGCCTGACGTCCGGCGGTGTTCCTTCCGGGGTCCTGACCCCGGCCGAGGTGCTGACGTCGGGCGGGTCCTCCGCTCCCGCGGCGGCGCGGGCCTCCGGGCTGCCTGGCGTGTACGCGGCGATCGCACCGGGTCCCGGTGCGGGGTTCGCCAGGGCCGGTACCTCCATCGTGGACGTGCTGCCGGCTGCCGAGTCGTCGCTGCCCACCGGGCAGGCCGAGATCGCGTCGGTCGAGCACGCGCTGGTCGGCAGCCCTGGCGTTGTCGGGGTCGGCGGCGACGGTGCGTCCCTGATCGACTTCGACCGCACCGTGTACGGGGACTTCCCGCTGATGCTCACGCTCATCGCGGCCGCGACGTTCATCCTGCTCACGCGGGCGTTCCGGTCCGTCGTCCTGGCGCTCAAGGCCGTCGTGTTCAACCTGATCTCGCTGACCGCGGCCTACGGCGTCATGACGTGGGTGTTCCAGGACGGGCACGGGTCGCAGGCGATCTTCGGCGTCCCGGCGACCGGGGCGATCACGATGTGGGTGCCGCTCATGGTGTTCGCGTTCCTGTTCGGCCTGTCGATGGACTATGAGGTGTTCATCCTGTCCCGGGTCCGCGAGGCCTACGACGCGTCGCACGACGCAAGGTCGGCCGTCGTGACCGGGCTCGGCCGGACCGGACGGCTGGTGACCAGCGCGGCCGCGATCCTGATGCTTGGCTTCGTGTCGATGTCGACGTCCGGGCAGACCGACCTGAAGATCCTCGCCACCGGGCTCGGCGCGGGCATCCTGGTGGACGCCGTGGTGGTCCGCTGCCTGCTGGTCCCGGCGATGGTGGCCCTGTTCGGCCGGGCGAACTGGTGGCTGCCCGCCTGGGCGGCCCGCCTGCTGCGGGTAGCGGCCCCGGCACCAGACGCCCCGGCAATGACCGCCGCCGAGACGACTCCCGCATCCTCTCCGCAGACGGCAGCAGCTCCCTGGTAGGAGATATCGCTGGGCCCGAGGGTCTGACCGGCTCGTTTGCCGGTCAGACCCTTCGGAAATAGTGGATCGTCGTGCACGCTATAGCGCAATGCAGTTAGAAAATATATGGTGCTCGTGATGGCCGCGCGCCGCCCTGTGCCCGCCGCCCGCTTCCTGCCGACTGGCCCTCGCGATGATCGCGAAGGATTTTCCTTAGATGTAAATTAATCAGCTAATAAGCTGAAAATCCTTCGCGATCATGGACCTGATCTGCTCGGACACCGGACAAACCAGGCAAACGAAACGGGCTCCACGCGATCCAGCCAGCGCTAACTTAAGAGCATTGGCTTATACGCCAATGCCGTTCGATTAGCCTCGGTTTGAGGGCATCCCATATGCCCAATACGTCCAGTATGTCGGCCGCCCACGCCTCCCGAATTGTACCCCCATAGGGTATCAATCGAGCATTGAGGGTCAAAGGAGGCGAATAGCGCCGCTTTTGACCCGCGATCATCCAGGGCGCCCGGTTCTGGGGAGCGTTTCGTGGCCGAACGAGGGAAATGTCCACCATTCCCGGTGCCTTGTCGGCAGCTGGCTCCCTTTTGACCCGCAATCTGACCTGAGACCTCCGCCGTTAGCCCTGCAATGGACCGTTCCGCGGCCGGTCGGCGGCAGGGTGGGCGGTGCACGAGCCCCGGAGGCACCGCGTCTCGCTTAATTTAACGGCATTGCTGGCCACCGGCGGCTGCTTTGCCTCATGGAGTCAGGAGGGTATCGGGATTGGTCGCGGAGTTTTCCGCGGTGATCCACGCGTCGATGCGCTGCCACCAGTCGTAGAGCCAAGTGAGCTGGGCCTCGCGACTGACCGCGCGGGGGACGCTGGCCGCCGGGACGCGCCACCAGCGAGCGGTGACTTCCATGTCGGCCCGCAGGCCGCGCCAGACGTCGCGGACGCTGACCAGGCGGTCCAGGCCCGTGTGGGCCACGAAGATCACGTCAGCGGCCGGGCAGGACTCGATCGCGGCGAGGGCGCCGCTGGCGTGCGGCGGGAGGACGTTGGGCATCGCGGCCGCGCGTTCCGCCAGGTCGGGGCGGCCACCGCGGCGGAGGCGGTCGATGGCCCGGCGCCAGCGGTGGGGGGTCCAGTTGCCGCCCTCCGGGAAGATGGCCAGCGCGCTGCCCCCGTCCAGGCTGACCGCGAGCCGGCGGATCTGGTCGACGTGATGAGAGCCAGCCGCACTCGTTCGGAATCCCGGACTTGTCCTTGACCTTGCTTCTTCTGCCTTTGCCTTGGCTCGGTGCAGGAACGCGTTGGGCACGCGGTTGGCCAGGATGTCCATGCTCGGGTCGAGTTGCAGCGTGGCCTTCATGACGACGCGGGGGCGCCGCTCGCACACGCTGAGCAGGTAGTGGATAAGCAGCAGGGAGTCGCCGGGGCCGGCGTGGCGGCTGAGCACTATGAGCGGGCGGTCGCCGCTGGGGCCCGCTTCCGCCGGGCCGGTCACCGTCACGCTCAGCCCGCACGCGCGGCCCGCGGCCCGGTAGATCAGGTCAAGGAACCACTTGATCACCGCGTAGTTGCGGGCCTGGTACGGCTCGGTATCCAGCCGCCCGCCGAACCCGCTCACGAGCCACAGGCAGAGGGAGACGGTCAGCGCGGCGATCTCCCCCGCCGACCAGGCGAGCCCGAGCCACGTGACCCGCAGGAGCCGCGACCGGCGCGGGCGCTCGGGGCGGGTCCGCCTGCTGATCAGGTTGAAGGCGGCCGTGAGCAGGGCGACCGCCGGGGTCAGCGCGGCCAGCGCGCCGGCGATCACGATGACGAGCGGCACCAGGAGCAGGCGGCGAATGGGCGTCGGTGGCAACATCGGCTCCCCCGTTGACGGTCAGCGACGGCCGCCCGCCTGGGCCAGGTAGCTTGCCGACGCCGTGTAAGAACGTTCCATGCTGCTACTTACCTGTTTTCTGCCGCGATAACGGAACTGGCGCAAACCTGGGGCAAGCTGCTCGCCGCCGGTCGGCAGGACGTGGACCCGCACGCCGGGCGGCAAAGCGGACATTTCCTCGTGAAAGCGGTGCCTGCGGGCGATCTCGAACGCGACAAGGCCAACCTCCCACGGCCGGGACGGAACCGGGAGCGGGCTCTCGATCCGGCCGACGTGCAGCACGTAGACGGTGCTCGCGCCGAGCGCGACCGCGCGGCCGACCGGGATGGAGTGGACGAGGCCGCCGTCGAAATAGTGCGCGCCGTCGATCTCGACCGGGGGCAGCAGGCCGGGCACCGCGCACGACGCCATGACGGCAGGGATGAGCGGGCCGCTGCTGAACCAGCGCGCCGTCGCGTTCTCGATGCTGGCCGCGACGCAGTGGAACGGCAACGCCAGGTCCGTGAAGTCCCTGGCCGGGAGCTTGTCGGCGAGGAGCCTGTGCAGCGGCTCGATCGCGTGCAGGTGAGTGCCCGAGCGGGCCAGCCGGACCGCCCGCGCGAGGACCGTCTCGCTGAACACCATGCCCAGGGACTCGCCGCGCCACAGGTCAGCCAGTCGTTCCGCCGCCCGGTCCGGGTCGGCGGCGACGAACGCGCCGTTGACCGCCCCGATGGAGGTGCCGACAACGATGTCGGGCCGCACGCCGGCTTCGGACAGGGCGCGCAGCATGCCGACCTCGTGCGCGCCGAGCAGGCCGCCGCCGCCGAGTACGAATGCAGTCGTCACCTACCGCAGGGTAGCCCGTGCCAGGGGCCGCTCCGGGAGGGGCCTAGTACGGCGGCGCCAGTTGGGTCGCCGTGATCTCTGGACGCACCGGCTCCCGCCGTACTAGCGAAGTCTTCCGCGGAGTGCTTTGTTACGCGGCCTTGGTGCGGCAGTTCACCTCCATGCCGTTGACGTCGCACCACAGCTCGTTGCCGTGCAGCAGGTGGCCGATCCACTGGTAGCTGGCGTTCAGGGCTGGTCCGCCGCCCTTGACGGTGACCGGGGCGGTCGGGTCCATCGGGCTGACCGTGATGGCCTTCAGCGTCTTGGTGGGAGCGGTCAG
>JAWWPV010000353.1:0-5302 GCA_033854775.1 Trebonia sp. | reverse complement strand
GCTGACGTAGAGCTCGCGGGCGACCCGCAGGTTGGTCGCGCCCCTGGCGACCAGCCGGACGACCTCAAGCTCGCGGTCGCTGAGCGGCTTGCCCGGCGGTCCTGGCTCGCCCCGCAGCGAGCGGACGACGAGCCGCGCGCTGCGCGGGTCGAACGCGGACTGGCCGCCGTGCACGCTGCGGATGATGCGGGCGAGTTCGACCGCGTCGACGTCCTTGAGCGCGTACCCGCTCGCGCCGCGCCGCAGCGCGCCGACAAGCAGCCGCTCGTCAAGGAACGTGGTGAGCACCACGACGAACACCCCAGGGTGCCGCTCGCGCAGCTCGGCGCACACGTCAAGGCCCTCCGCGGGCGCGCGGTCGCTCAGCTTCAGGTCGAGAAGCACCACGTCGGGGCTCAGCCGCGCCGTCTCCGCGATGGCCTGCCCGGCGTCGGCGGCCTCGCCGACCACCGTGAAGTCGGGCTCAAGGTCGAGGATCGAGCGCAGCCCCTGCCGCACGATCGTGTGGTCGTCCACCACCAGGATCCTGACCGGCGGTGCCGGCTTGACGGCCCCGTGCTTCATGGCCCCGTGTTTCATGGCACCGCACCCGGGTCCGGCGTGCCCGCGGGTTGCACCGGGACGCGGACGCTGACCCGCAGGCCGCCGCCGCGCCTGCGCCGCAGGCTGACCTCTCCGCCGAGCTCGGCCGCCCGCTCGGCGATGTTCCGCAGCCCGTGCCTGCCGCGCTGCGGGGTCCCGTGGCGTGAGGTCCCTGGGCTCGATGGCACTGTGGTGAGGTAGCGGCCGACGACGCCGGGGTCGCCCGAGCCGTCGTCGGAGACGCTGAGCAGTATCTGGTCCTCGGCGTACGCCAGGCTGAGCCATGCCTGGCTGGCGCGGGCGTGGCGTACCGCGTTCCAGAGCCCCTCCTGCGCGATCTGGAACAGCGAGTGCTCGACCGCCGAGGGAAGCTGGCGCTGGCGGGCGGTCACCCGGACGGAGACCCGCAGCTGCCCGGCGGAGCGGAAGTCCGCCGCCAGGTCGCGGAGCGCCTGCCCGAGGCCCGTGCCCGGCTGCTCGAACCCGGACAGCTCCTCGACGGCGGAGCGGACCCAGCCAAGGCCGGCGCGGGCGAGTTCCTTGCTTGCCACCAGCCGCTCGTAGGCGGGCGAGCTCGGGTCCAGGTGCCGGTGACACCATTCCAGGTGCATTCCGATGCCGACCAGGCACTGGGCGACGCTGTCGTGCAGGTCGCGCGCGATCCGGTGCCGCTCCGCGCTCACCAGCTCGGCCTGGCGGACCCGGGCGAGGTGCTCCCGCGCCCGCCGGAGCTGCTCGTTGCGCCTGGTCAGCTCGGCGGCGCGGCGTTCGGCACCGCGCCACTGCGCGTAGTAGCCGGTCTTGGACGAGTGCACGCCGACCAGCTGCTCAAGGCGGTCCTCGTCCAGGTCTGTCACGGCGGGCCTCCTACCAGGCCGCCTGGCAGATCGCGCGGGCATCCGCCTCGCCGACCGGCCTTGGGTTGGTCACGATGTAGGCGTCGCGCAGTGCGCCGCGCGCCACGCGGTCAAGCTGGGAGCACTCGATGCCGACCTCGCGGAGCGTGGTCGGCAGGCCGGCCTTCCCGGCGAACGCGCGCACGGTCTGGATCGCGGCGTCCGCCGCCTCGTGCGGCGTCATGAGGCCGGTGCGCAGGCCCATCGCGCCCGCGACGTCGGCGAGCCGGCCGGTGGCCACGGCGGCGTTGAACTCCATCACGTGCGGCAGCAGGATCGCGTTCAGCAGCCCGTGCGGCAGGTCGGTCAGCCCGCCGAGCTGGTGCGAGATGGCGTGCGTCGCGCCGAGCAGCGCGTTGCTGAAGGCCAGGCCCGCCTGGAGGCTGGCCCGGGCAAGGCCCTCACGGGGCCGCAGGTCGCCTGGACTTTCCAGCGCGGGCAGCAGGTGCTCACAGGCGCCACGGATGGCACTGATGGCGTGGGTGTCGGTGAGGAAGCTCGCGGCCAGCGACAGGTAGGACTCGATCGCGTGGCTGAGCACGTCGATCGCGGTGTACGCGGTGATGTCGTGCGGGACCGTGGTCAGCGCCCGCGGGTCGGTCACCGAGATGTCCGGCACGAGCGCCCGCGCGCCAATGGTGATCTTGAATTGCCGCGCGGTGTCCGTCACCACGCAGAACTGCGAGACGTCGGACCCGGAACCCCCGGTGGTCGGCACCATCACGGTCGGCGGCAGCGGCCCCGTCACCTTCCCGACGCCCGCGTAGCCAGCGATCCCGCCCGCGCCTTCCTGGTTCGCCTGGGTGGCCAGGACCGCGATCGCCTTCGCCGCGTCGATGCAGCTGCCGCCGCCGACCGCGACCAGCACGTCGCAGCCGCCCGCCAGGTACGCGGCGCAGCCCGCCTCGACCTCGTGGTCCTTCGGGTTGGGGGTCAGCCCGTCCCACAGCTGCGCCGACACGCCGGCCTTGGCCAGGTGCCCGAGGACCTCACCGGTCCAGCCGGCCTCGCCCACCCCGCGGTCGCTGACCACGAGCACGTGGACCGCGCCCTGCCGCCGCGCGGCCTGCCCGACCTCGGACAGCACGCCGACGCCGAAGATCACGTCTGGCACGAGGAACTTGGCGACCGCGCGCGGCGAGTTCGTACCGACCACCTCCACTGTGCCTGCTAGCGCCCCCAGCGGAGCCCGGGCGTCTCCACCGGAGCGTCCCACAGCTGGGTCAGCGTGTCGGTGAGACGGCAGACGGTCAGGGAGAAGCCCTGCATCTCCAGGCTGGTGATGTAGTTGCCCACCAGGTTGCGCGCGACCCGGGCGCCATGGCCGGTCACGTAGTGGCTGACCTCGTTGAAGGCGCCGTACAGCTCGATCAGCGGCGTGCCGCCCATGCCGTTGACCATGACGAGCAGCTCGCCCGCGAGCGGCAGGTCGGCGTCGATGGCGTCCAGCACGGCCGCCACGATGTCGCGGGCCGGCCGCAGCGGCGCCCTGGTGCGGCCTGGCTCGCCGTGGATGCCGATGCCCAGCTCGATCTCCGTCTCCGGCAGGTCGAACGTGGGCTTGCCCGCGGCCGGTACCGTGCACGAGGTCAGCGCGACGCCGAACGACCGGCTCCGCTCGTTCACCTCGGCCGCCACCGCGGCGACCTCGGCGAGGGATGCCCCGCGCTCGGCGAGCGCGCCGGCGATCTTCTCCACGAAGACGGTGGCGCCGACACCGCGGCGGCCCGCCGTATAGAGCGAGTCCTGCACGGCGACGTCGTCGTTGATCAGTACGGAGGCGACCTCGATGCCGTCGTCCGCCGCCAGCTCCGCCGCCATCTGGAAGTTGAGCACGTCGCCGGTGTAGTTCTTCACGACGTGCAGCACGCCCGCGCCGCCGCTGACCGCCGTGGTCGCGAGCACGATCTGGTCGGGCACCGGTGAGGTGAACACTTCCCCCGCGCACGCGGCGTCCAGCATCCCGTAGCCGACGAAGCCCGCGTGCAGCGGCTCGTGGCCGGAGCCGCCGCCGGACACCAGGCCCACCTTGCCCGCGACCGGCGCGCCGGCCCGGGTGACGACCCTGTTCTCGGTGTCTACCGACAGCGAGGGATGGGCGGCGGCCATGCCCGCCAGGGCATCCGTCACTACGGTTTCCGGGCTGTTGATGAGCTTCTTCATGACGTGCCTTCCCGGATGCTGCTGACAGGCCGACCGTAACCCCGGGCGCGCGTGATCTCCCGGAATGGTGTTCCGCATTGTAGAACGACGTTTATTACGCGAAACATAGGACGGCGTCCACCGTCCGTCAAGGGCCGGTCACGAGTCCGCGCCGGACGGGCGAGGAAATCTAAATCGCCTGGTTATATAGGCTTTCGTTCGCCACCGACAACGTTGGCCACGCGGCGCGGGCACGCCAGGACAAGCCGCCGCGCCCCGCGCCCGAACGCTCGGTTGTGCGGATTTTGCTAAAAATTTACTCAGTTGGCGCATTGTATGGAGGGCCGGCCGGTCGTACGTTGAGGCCTAGGCGCGCAGGCAGAGAGGCCAGCGCGGCAGGAGAGGATAGCCATGGCTGATATCACTCCTCTAGCTTTCCGCGGTGAGGGACGCTCCATCGGACGCATCTCGGGCCTTTGGGGCGAATTGCTTTCCGAGTTCTTCGGGACGTTCGTCCTGATAGCGTTCGGCGACGGCGTGGTCGCCATGGCCGTGGCGGCGTTGCCGGGGTCCGGCAGGACGGCAGGCCCCACCGTGATCTTCCAGGCCGCCGGCGACTGGCTGCTGATCACCTGGGGATGGGCGATGGCCGTCGCCTTCGCGGTCTGGGTGGCCGGCGGCGTGAGCGGCGCCCACATCAACCCGGCGGTGACGCTGGCGTTCGCCGTGCGGCGCAAGTTCGCCTGGGCGAAGGTCCTGCCGTACATGGCGGCCCAGATCTTCGGTGCGTTCGTCGGCGCCGCCCTGGTGTTCCTCGTGTACTTCAACGCGATCGACGCGTTCAACCTCGCCAACAAGACGCCGCGGAGCGGCGGCGGGGCCCTCGCGACGTTCTCGATCTTCGCCACGTTCCCCGCCGGGTACTTCCACGGCGGCTACGCCGGGCCGCTGATCGACCAGGTCGTCGGCACGGCGTTCCTGCTGATCTTCGTCGTCGCGCTGATCGACCTGCGGAACACCGCGGTCGGGTCCAACCTGGCGCCGCTCGCGATCGGCCTGGCCGTGGCCGCGATCGGCATGTCCTACGGCGCGAACGCGGGCTACGCGATCAACCCGGCCCGCGACTTCGGCCCCCGGCTGTTCGCCTACTTCGCCGGCTGGGGCAAGGTCGCCCTGCCGGGCAGCTACAACTCGGGCGGTCTCACGTTCAGCGGCTACTTCTGGATACCGATCGTGGGGCCGCTCATCGGCGGCGTCATCGGCGTCGTCCTCTACGACCTGTTCATCGGCGACATCCTGCACGCCCGGCTGAAGAAGGCCGAGGACGTCGCGGGGCCCATCCCCGAGAGCCAGCTCGCCGAGCGGCCGGGGACCAGCGCGCAGGTCGAGGGCGCGATCCCGGAGACCAGGCGGCCGGACCAGTCCGAGAGTCCCACCCATAGGGTCAGCGAGTAGCGCACGGGCCTGAGCAAGGACGCCAGAGCCGAGAGAGAGGCAGCTATGCCGGATTACGTCGCCGCCGTCGACCAGGGCACCACGAGCACCCGGTTCATGATCTTCGATCATTCCGGGAACGAGGTCGGCAAGCACCAGCTTGAGCACGAGCAGATCCTGCCGCAGGCCGGCTGGGTGGAGCACAACCCGGTGGAGATCTGGGAGCGCACCGCCGCCGTCATCCAGAC